>JBQCJC010000041.1:0-14195 GCA_051953135.1 Thermoanaerobaculia bacterium
GATTCAGCCGGCGTGGCGCCGGCGCTCCGCTCCACCTGCAGCAATGCACTCCTCGTTGCCACACCCACACTCGGCTGCACGCGCGTGACTCGCGCGGCAGCGCCATCCACCCGCACCGCATCCCCAACCCGCACCACCACATCCTCGGGCACCATCACTTCGACGCGATACGCACTCGCATCCTCGATCGTCAGCAACGGCATCGCGGGTGCGGCCTGCGCGCCGGGATCGACGAATCGCGCGGTGACGATGCCGTCCATCGGCGCGCGAACGTTCGCATCGTCGCGATACGCATTCGCCTGCGCACGCATCGCCTTCGCGCGCTGCACGTCGGCGATCGCGGCATCGCGTCGCGCTTTCACGTCATCGAATTCCTGCGCGCTGACGGAGCCGCGTGCGCGCAGCGCATCGAATCGTCGAAACGTTGCCTCCGCCAGCGCCGCATTCGCCTCGGCCGCCGACAACGCCGACGATGCCGCATTCGTCTGCGCCGTGGCATCCCGCGCGTCGATCTCGACGAGCAGTTGTCCCGCGCGCACGCGATCGCCTTCGCGCACGTGCACGCGCAGCACGTTGCCCATCACCTTCGCGGCGAGCGGACTGACGTTCGCGGAACGCACCACGCCGTTGAACGTGCGCAGCGAATCGACGGACGCGCGCTGCACGATCATCGTTTGCGCGCGAACGGTCTCGCGCGATTGCTCCGCGGGTTGTTCGTGCGAGCACGCGACGAGCGCGATGACTCCGATCGCGCTAACGAAAACTTTCGACATTCGTGAGTCCTCCGGTGGCGCGCAGCAACTCGGCGTACGCGACGACGTGGTCGTATCGCGCGGTGAGAAATTCGAGTCGCGCCGTGATCAGCGCGGTCTGCGCGCGCAGGTGTTCGGTGATGATGGTGAGACCGTTTTCGTAGCGATCGCGCACGATGCGTGATGCCGCATCCGCGCGCTCGATCGCTTTCTCCGCCACGCCGATGCGCTCGCGTGCGACGCGCGTGCGATTCCATGCAGTGACGACTTCCATCGTCACGCGATCGCGCGCGCTCGCAACGTTGGCCTGCGTCGCATCGAATGCCGCTTGCGCGGATGCGATGCGCGGATTGCGCGCGGGATCGAAGAGATCGATCGCGAGCTGCACGCCGATTGCGGAGTCGTTGCCGATGCGATCGAGCGATCCCGCGCTCGCGCCGATCGACGCGAAGGCATCGACGCGCGGCAGTCGCGAGGCACGCGCATCGGCGACACGCAACTCGGCGATACTCGCTTCCTTCTGCGCATTCGCGATGCTCGCGCGTCGCGCCAGTGCATTCGCGAGCATCGCATCGAGCGATGTTTCATCGAACGAGTTCTCCGGAATTGCGCCACTCGTTTCGAGTGCCTCGTTCACGGGCCGCTGCATGAGCGTCGCGAGCGCGGCACGTGCGATGGCGACATCGCCATCCGCTTCGATCGCGCGTTGTCGAAACGACGCCAGTTGCACCTCGGCCGCAAGCAACTCCGATTGCACGAGCAGTCCCTGCTCGTAACGATCGCGCATCGCCGCGGCATCGGCTTCGGCCATGCGCACCGCTTCGTTCGCAACGTCGCGTTTCGCCGACGCGAGGAGCAGGCCGTAGAACCGCGCGATCGTTTCGGCGCGCAGTTGCTGTCGCAGTTCCTCGCTGCTGCCGCCGGCCTGTTCGATTGCGGTTCGCGCGCGACGAATCGCACGCGTGCGGCGCAGTTGATCGAAGATCGTGTAGCGAACGTTCAACGCCAGTCGTGCGTTCGTCAGCGGATCGGGATCGTTGAGAAATCGCGGATCGAAATGCTGCTGTGCGAAGCGACCCTGCTCGAGCAGCGAACCGAAAACGAACACGGGGTTGTCGCTGCGCACGATCGACTGCGAAGCGCTGACGTTCGGCAATCGCGCCGACGTTGCCTCATCGAGCGAAGCGACAGCGATGCGAGTCTGCGCATCACTGGCAACGATCCGCGGATTGCGCGACAGCGCGGCGGCGACAGCCTCGTCGAGCGTCACCGTCTGCGCGTGAAGCGACGTCGTCGCGACGAGCATCGTCGCGATTACCGCGATCTTCACCGCACGCCTGCCTTGCGAAGGATGGTCATCATCGGGCACCAGTTGGTGAACGCGGACTGGAGGAGGTTGAGACCGACGAAGGCGGTGAAGAGGTAGAACCACGGACTGACCAGCCAGCCGAGGAGGAGGGAGAGGAGGACGAAGGTTCCGGCGAGGAGGCGGAGCATCCGTTCGATGCCCATACAAGCAAAACTCATGAATACGGATATAACCATATAAGCATATAGTTGTCAACGGTGATGAGTCATGCGATCATGGAGGCATGGCGCGCAAGGCAATGAAGCTCAGTCCCGAAGCCGTGGATCTCGTCGCCACCCGTTTCCGCATCCTCGGCGAGCCGATCCGCATCCGCATCCTGCAGGCCCTCGAAGACAGCGAGATGAACGTCACCGAGCTCGTGGCCGCGGTCGGATCGACGCAGCCGAACGTTTCGAAACACCTGCGCATCCTCCAGGAAGCAGGCATCGTCGGACGGCGGCAGCAGGGCAACAGCGTCTACTGCTACATCGCCGACGAAAGCGTCATCGAGTTGTGCGAAGCCGTGTGCGGGAGCCTGCGCACGCAGGCGGAGCAAACCGCGAAGATGTGGCGGCGGCGGTAGCGCCGCTTTCGCTCCGAGAAACGCGCGCGCTTACAATCCCCACCATGCGTCGAGCTTCGGTCCTCCTCGCGTTCCTTCTGGTGGCGTGCGCCACCGCTCCGCACACCGTCTCCGATCGCCTTTACTGCGGCCTCTCCATTCCCGCCGGCGGCAACGTCTCGCAGCAGGAAATGGAGCGATTCATTGAGGAAATCGTCGAACCGCGATTCCCGATCGGCTTCACGGTGTGGCGCGCGAAAGGACAATGGAAAGGCGGTGACGAAGAGGTGATGATCCTCGAATTCGTCCATCCCAACGAACCGGGCGCGTCGAAGAAAATCGCGGAGATTGCGACCGAGTACCGCACGCGCTTTCATCAGGAAGCCGTGCTGCGCGTGACCGTCCCGGCGACGATGGAGCTCGAGCAATGACCGCATACGAACCAACCTCACGACGCCCGATCGCGAATCTCTTCCGCGGAACCGCACGTACGGCAGTCGGCATCGCCGTGAAGATGGGCATCCATCCGGACGTCTTCTCGTATTTATCGATCGTCTGTGCCGCGATCAGCGCGTGGTTCTTCTGGCAATCGCGCACGCATCCGCGCTACCTCGCCATCGCCGTCGTCTTCGCCTTCGCGCGACTGTGGCTGAACATGTTCGACGGCATGGTCGCCCTCGCGGCGGGCAAAGCGTCGAAGCGCGGCGAGATCGTCAACGACCTGCCGGATCGCATCAGCGACGTGATCATCTTCGCAGGCGTCGCGCACAGCGGCTGGTGCAACACCGTCTACGCGTACTGGGTGGCGATTGCGGCCGTGATCGTCGCGTATGTCGGCCTGTTCGGTCAGGCCGTCGGCGTACAGCGCGAATTCAGCGGCGTCATGGCCAAGCCGTGGCGCATCGTCGCGTTGAGCATCGGCGCGCTGCTCACGATGATCCTCGTGCTGCGCAATGACCCGTTCTGGTTTCGCGGCTTCTCCGTCCTCGACTGGACGCACTTCGCGATTCTTCTCGGCTGCGCCCAAACGATTGTGATCCGGCTCGCACGCATCTTTCGGGCGTTGCCTTCGTAATACGCAGCGATGTCCGTGTCCGAGCCGATTCGCACGTATCTCTTCATCGCCGGCGGCGTACTGCTGTTCGCCGGCACCGCGATCGCGATTCTCAAGTGGGTGCTGAAGAAGAACGCCGATCACGCGTGGCATGCGTTCCGCGGCTGGCTGATCATGATTCCGCTCGTCGTCGGCGCCGTCCTTCTCGGCCACACCGCTACGATCGTTTTCTTCGCCGTCGTCGCACTGGTCGGCTTCACCGAGTTCGCGCGCGCCACCGGTTTGTATCGCGACTGGCTCGTCACCGGAATCGTCTACGCCGGCATCATCGGACTGGCGATCGTCACGCTCATCTCGCCGCCGGATGACGCAACGAAGACCGGCTGGTACGGCATGTTCATGGCGCTGCCGGTATACGTCGTCGCGGCCGTGCTGCTCGCACCGATTCTTCGCGATCGCACGAAAGGACAACTGCAAGTCGTCGCGCTCGCGATGGTCGGCTTCATTTACGTCGGCTGGATGTTCGGACATCTCGCGTTCTTCGAGAACGGCCACAACGCCGCGGGCTACATCCTCTTTCTATTGTTCTCCGTGCCGTTGTGCGACGTCGCCGCATTCACGTTCGGCAAGATGCTCGGCCGCCACAAAATGCGTCCGAACATTTCTCCGAACAAAACATGGGAAGGCTCGCTTGGCGCGTTCGCCGTCGGCATGGCCCTGCCGTGGGTCTTTCGCTTCTCACTGCCCGAGTTCCACACGCGCGAGCTGCTGCTCGCCGGCGTGATCGTCGGCATCGGCTCGCAACTCGGCGATCTCTCGATCAGCGTCATCAAGCGCGACATCGGCATCAAAGACATGGGAACGCTGATCGAAGGACACGGCGGCGTGCTCGATCGCATCGACTCGCTAATTTATGTTGCGCCGCTCTTCTTCCACATGACGCGCTTCTTCGTGGGACTCGAGTAAATGGATTCGTGGGATTACCAGCCGACCGCCGACTTCGACAAGTCGCCGAGCGAGAAGCTGCGCATGTTCCCGCGGCAGCCGGACATGCTCGTGTACGCGCTGCGCTTCGTCGTGCACGTGTTCCTGCGCGCGTATCTGCGTGTGTGGCATCGCTACGAAGTCGTCGGCCGCGAGCATTTGCCGCTCGATCGTCCATTCGTGATGGTTGCGAATCACGCCAGCCATCTCGATGCGCTCTCGCTGCTCAGCGCATTGCCGCTCAAGCGCATTCAGAAGTCGTATCCCGCCGCGGCGAAGGATTACTTCTTCACGTCGATGCCGAAGATCGCGTTCAGCGCGGTCGTGGTGAACGCGATGCCGTTCGATCGCAAGGAAAATCCGCGCGACAGTCTCGCGATCTGCAGACAACTGCTCGAGACGCCGCAGCACATCCTCATTCTGTTTCCCGAAGGCACGCGCACGACGACGGGCGAGCTCGCGTCGTTCAAGCCGGGCATCGGCTTTCTCACTGCCGGCACGAACATCGCGGTGGTGCCGTGTCATCTCGACGGCGCGTATCGCGCGTGGCCGAAAGGCGCGTTCATTCCGCGACCGCGCAAACTGACGCTGCGCATCGGCGAGCCGATGTCCTTCGAATCGATGAGCAATGACAAAGACGGCGCGAAGGCCATCGCCGCGCGCCTCGAAGACGCTGTAAAGGAACTCGCATCATGACTGTTCAGGAGCTCCACGCACCGATCGAGCCGGGCCTCGATCTTTTCTATCGCGCATGGAACACGACCGCGAAGCGCGCGGTGATTCTCGTGCATCGCGGCCACGAACACTCCGGCCGTCTCATCGATGTCGTCGACGAATTGAATCTGCAGGACACCGCGGTGTTCGCGTGGGACGCGCGCGGTCACGGACGTTCGCCCGGCGATCGCGGCTACGCGCCGAGCTTCGCGCGACTGGTGAAAGATCTCGACGTCTTCGTGCGACACATTTCCTCGACGCACAACATCGCGCTCGAGAACATCATCGTGTTAGGCCACAGCGTCGGCGCGGTGACGGTCGCGTCGTGGGTTCACGACTATGCGCCGCCGATTCGCGCGATGGTGCTGGTCA
This sequence comes from Thermoanaerobaculia bacterium, assembly GCA_051953135.1. Lineage (GTDB taxonomy): Bacteria > Acidobacteriota > Thermoanaerobaculia > Gp7-AA8 > Gp7-AA8 > QHVT01. The sequence continues at coordinate 5,787 of JBQCJC010000041.1, forward strand.
CTCCCGCGTTGAAAGTGAAGTTGTACGTTCCGTTCGCGAAGACGGGATTGAAATTGCTGCAGGCCATTCGCGGCGATCGCAAAACGTACGTGCAGAGCTACGTGAAGTCGACGATGCTCACGCACGATGCGGCGCAGGCGCAGCGCCACGCGAACGATCCGCTGATCACGAAGGCGATCGCGGTGAACGTGCTGCTCGATCTGTACGAAACGTCCTCGCGACTCGTCGACGATGCGGGCGCGATTCGCGTTCCGGCACTGGTTCTTTGTGGCGCCGACGACTGGGTCGTCGACGTCTCCGAGCAGCAACGTTTCTTCGAGAACCTCGGCTCGAAGCAGAAGAAGATGCGCCTCTTCAACGGCATGTACCACGACCTGCTGCACGAAGCGGATCGCACGTCGGTGCTGAATGAGATTCGCACGTTCATCGACGAATCGTTCGCGCGCGACGAGAAGCGCGAGCCGCTGCTGCACGCCGATGAATTCGGCTACACGAAGGAAGAAGCGGAGCGGCTCACGCAACCCGCGCCTGCGTTGAAAGAGTTGTCGTTCAAGGCGCAGCGCTGGTCGTTGCGGACGTTGGGAAAACTGAGCCGTGGCATTCGCACCGGCTGGGAAACGGGATTCGATTCCGGCCGTTCGCTCGACTACGTGTACGAGAACGAGGCGCGCGGCGACAACTTCTTCGGAAAGCTCATCGATCGCGTGTATCTCGACAGCATCGGCTGGCGCGGCATTCGTCAGCGCAAGATCAATCTCGAGACGCTGCTGCGCGATGCGATGCAACGCGTGCGTGCCGAAGGAAAGCCGGTGCGCATTCTCGACGTCGCGACCGGTTGCGGACGCTACGTGCTCGATGCCCTCGCCGCGGATGGCGATCCTTCCGCAACGGCGTATCTGCGCGATTACACACAAGCGAATGTCGATCAGGGAATCGAGATCGCGCGTGGGATGAATCTCTCGAATCGCGTTCGCTTCGAGCAAGGCGATGCGTTCGATGAAGCGAATCTCGCGGCGATCACGCCTGCGTCGACGGTGGCGATCGTCAGCGGTCTGTACGAGTTGTTCCCCGACAACGATCTCGTCCTCGGCTCACTGCGCGGCATCGCGCAATGCATGAGCGAAGGCGGCTATCTCGTCTACACCGGACAGCCGTGGCATCCGCAGATCGAAATGATCGCGCGCGTGCTCACGAATCGCGACGGCAAGCCGTGGATCATGCGCCGCCGCACGCAGGAAGAATTGGATGAGCTCGTGCGCACCGCGGGCTTCACGAAGATCGACATGGAGATCGACAAACACGGGATTTTCACCGTGAGTTTGGCGAAACGCTGAAACGTCGCACGGTCCACCGGCATCACACCCTTCGTGCTTGCGATCGAGATTCCTCCGCACGCCGGGTTCATAATGCCGTTCATGGAAGCGGTGGATGCGGGATCGTCGGAGCGCGCGCTCGTCTCACGCCTGCAGGCCGGCGACGCGAGCGCGTTCGAGCAACTCGTGCGGCAACAGACTCCGGTGCTGCTGCGCGTCGCGCGCCGCTTCATGAAATCGGAAGACGATGCGCGGGACGCGGTGCAGGACGCGTTCGTCGCCGCATTCAAATCGATCCGCAATTTCGGTGCGAACGCGCAACTCTCGACGTGGCTGCATCGCATCGTCATCAACGCGTGCCTCATGCGTCTGCGCACGCAGCGCCGCCGGCGCGAAGAAGACCTCGAAGACTATCTGCCGCGCTTCCGCGATGACGGTCATCAGGTCACGCCGAGCCAGCAGTGGAACGAAACGGCGGAGACGATTCTCGAACGCACGGAGCTTGTCGGCATCGTGCGCGCGGAAATCGATCAACTCCCGGACACGTACCGCGAAGTCCTGCTGCTGCGAGACATCGAAGAATTGAGTACCGAGGAGACGGCGGCGATGCTGGGGATCACGGGGAATGCGGTGAAGATTCGATTGCATCGCGCGCGGCAGGCGCTGCGCACGCGGCTCGATCCGTACATGCGAGGCGTGCAATGAAGTGTGAGGAATTCATCGCGTTCCTCGCGGACTATCTCGACGAGCTGCTGCCTCGCGAGACGATCGCGCGATTCGAACTGCATCTCGCGGGATGCCGCTCCTGCACCGCGTATCTCGCGACATATCGCGAGACGATCCTGATGGCCCGCAACGCGGCGAACGCGGCGCGGCTCGATGTTCGTGACGCGCCGGAAGAATTGATTGCCGCGATTCTCGCGTCGGTGCGTTAGCGATTACGCGATCCGCACCGGCATTTCCGGCGGATCGAGAATCGCTTTCTTCACCGCACACTGATCGATGGCGCGCAAAATCGCATCGCGATACTTCTCCGGAAACTCCGCGGGCAGGCGAACGTCGATGGCGAGCGTCTCGAGCCGTTTCGTTTCAGGATTGCGCATCGGAGCGAGTGATACTCCGAGGCCGTCGATGGAGAGGTTGCGTTCCTGGCAGAAACGCAACGCGTAGTAGCCTGCGCACGTCGCGAGCGAGGCGAGGAACAGATCGAACGGCGACATGGCCGTGTTCTCGCCGGTGGGTTGGGGCTGATCGGTGTGCACGCGATGACCGCGAAACGTGGCGTCGACTCCGACGCCGCCCGGGAACGAGACCTCGAAAACGTTCATGCGGTGGATTATAACTACATAAGCATATGCAAATATTCGTCGACGTGGCGTATCAACGTTATTTGCACGAGTCCCGTATACTCCCGGAAGGAAACTCGTCCATGCGAAAACTCCACGTCTCGCTCCTGATCGTCTCGTTGCTGATTCCGGTCACCACCTTCGCCCTCGGATTCGGCAACCCGATCCCGCTGACGAACACTCGCTACGGCACGGTGCCGGGCGAGGCGCGTCTCGCGTCGAATGGCACGGACGTCTTCCTCTTCTGGGCTGCCGGCAACTCCGTGCGCGTCACGAAACTCGTGGATGGAGTGAAGCGTGTCGGACGCCCGGTGGTCACGATCACCGAACCATCGTTTTCTTCGTTCGATGTTTTGTGGAACGGCACGAACTTCGTCGTCATGAGCACGAATCAGCGGAGCATCACTGGTCGCCTGCTCGATCGCAACGGCGACCCGCTCGCGGGTGAGTTCGTTGTCGTCAACGAAGCGCGTTATCCGCGAATGGCGTTCAACGGCAACACCATTCTTCTTCTGTATCAACAAGTCGTCGGATCGCGCATTGGTTCGTTGCCGCTCACGAAAAGCGGCGGGCCGGCAGGGGCCGGCGCAACCGTTCGACCGGGCGCCGACTCGTGGGCGGTCGCGAGCGATGGCCGTAGTTTCGCGGCGATCACCGCGTCATGGGGAGAGGTGCAACTCATTACCTTCGATGCCAATGGTGCGATCACCGCGACGGAATCGTTGTCGGCGGAAGACACGATGGATGCTGCGATCGCGAGCGACGGGACTCGTTACTTCGCGGCGTGGTTCGAACGTGGCGGACATGGGATCTCGACCGTGATCGACTCCGGACGCGCCGGCCTGCGCGTTCCCTTCGCAACCTCACCTTATTGGGCGAGCGGTCCTCCATCCGCGGCGTGGTCCGGCTCCGATTTCGTGCTCGCGTATCGCGATGTGCGACGCGACCCGATCACACAGCTGCTCACGCATTCCGTGCAGGCGATCCATTTCGATACGCAGGGCGTGCCGACACTCACCGAGCCCGAACAACTCGCGAATCCGAGACGCTATGCGACGGCATTGCTCGCGCACCAGGGCCGTGTGCTCATGGCGTGGAATCACGAAGAGGATGCGGTCGTCGCGGCGTTGCCGCTCGATTCGAAGAGTGATGCGACGTACGGCGCCGCGAATCAGCGGCTGCTGGCCACGGCGCGCAGCAACGCGCTCACGCTCGTCGTTTGGAGCGAGTTGATGAACGGCGCGACGTCGGTGTACGCCGGCTGGCAGGACGCGGAAGGCAACTGGAGCGAGCGCCTGCTCGCGAATCGCGTGGCCACTGGCGCGGTTGCCGCGAGCGACGGAACGAACTTCGTGATCGCTCTTGCGAATGAGGATCGCACTGGTACGGCTTATCGCATCGACAGGCGCGGCGTGGTGTCGAGCAAGGCCACCGCGATCCCGTTCAATCCGACGGGTATCGCGTGGAACGGCCAGCACTACGGCATCGTCGGTGAGCTCGGCAGCGGCGGGTATCTGCAATACACCAGCGTTGCCGCGCGGCTCGACACGAGCGGCGATCTTTCTGCGCCGATCACGCTTCGGGCGATGGATTCTCTGGTCGCAACGAGGTCGCCCGCGATCGCATCGAACGGACAGGACTTTCTCGCAATCTGGATCAAGTCGAATTTCTGTTACGACTGTCCGGCCGAGTCCCCGTCACCGGGCATCGAAGGCGCACGGCTCCATCCCGATCTCTCGCGAATCGATGTTGCGAATCTCGAGATCGCTCCGCAGGATCAGGTCTACTCACCGCCGGCGATTACGTGGAACGGCAATCGTTATGTCGTCGCATACGACAACTTTTACTCGATGAATGCGGCGTTCGTGGACGTGAATGGTTCGGTCACACGGCAACTCGTCGACGAGTCGGACACGCTTGCGCATCGGCCACACATCGCAAACATGACGGACGGCAACGTCGCGATTCTCTGGCAGAGCACGGAGAGAACCATCGAACAGCGCAGTGAGCATCGCATCGTGAGTCTTTCTCCGAATGGCGGCGTCAGCGACGAAGCGACGTTTCCCAACGACGACTACTCCGATGCGCTGCTCATCGGCAACGGGTACGGCCTGAGCTTTCTCTCGTACATTCCGTGGTTCGATGCGCCGCATCACGGCGCAACGCGTGTGCTGGTGCGCAACGCGGCGTTCGCGATTGCGGGTCCGCCGATCGGCGCTCCTTCGGCACCGACCGCGACCGCGCGGCTCGATGGCGGACGCATGCTCGTCGAGTGGAACGGCAGCAGTGCGGAGGGGTATCGCATCGAGTATCGCGTGGCGGATGGCTCGTGGAACGAGATCGCCGCGTGGTACGACGGACAAACGCGCTCGGCAACATTGACGATGCCCGACAACACGGCGTTCCGCGTGCGCGCGTTCAACGCATTCGGCATGTCCGCACCGTCTGCAGCGACCGCGACGATCCGGCTGAATCCGCCGAAACGACGCTCCGTGCGCTGATGCATCAAAGCGCGCGCGACGCCTCGCGTTGCGCGCGCTATCCTTGTCGCACACACACGTGCGATTCACCCCCGGCACCCGCATTGGTCCTTACGAGATCCTCGGCTCCCTCGGCGCAGGAGGGATGGGTGAGGTTTATCGCGCGCGCGACGAAAAACTCGGACGCGAGATCGCGCTGAAGATCCTGCCGCCGGATCTCGCGGCGAGCGCGGAAGGCATGCGTCGCTTCGAACAGGAAGCGCGTGCGGCCTCGGCGCTCAATCATCAGAATATCGTCACCATCTACGAGATCAATCGCATCGACGACATCGCATTCATCGCGATGGAGCTCGTCGAAGGACAAGACCTGCGCACGCTCGCGACGAAAGAACCGTTGTCGCTAAAGCTCGCGTTGCGCATCGCGACGAAGATCGCCGACGGACTCGCGGCCGCGCACGAGAAGGGAATCGTGCATCGCGATCTGAAGCCCGACAACGTGATGATCACGCCCGAGGGCTTCGTCAAGATTCTCGACTTCGGACTCGCGAAACAGATTCGTACCATCAGCGCGGACGACGCCACCATTCCGCACACATCGCCCGGCGCGGTCTTCGGCACCGTCGGCTACATGTCGCCGGAACAGGCAACCGGCCGCGAGATGGACTATCGCGCCGATCAATTTTCGTTCGGCGTCGTGCTGTACGAAATGCTCACGCGCATTCGTCCGTTCGATCGCGACTCGAAACCCGAGACGATGACGGCCATCATTCGCGACGAGCCGCCGTTGCCCTCGACGATCAACGAAGAGATCTCGTACGAGCTCGATCGCATCATCGCGCGTTGTCTGGCGAAGAATCCTCGCGATCGGTACGCATCGACGCGCGATCTTGCCCGCGATCTTCGCGAGTTGCGCGATGGATTCACGCACGGCTCCGCGCGCATTCACTCCATCTCGATGCGACCGCAACGTCGCATTCGCAGACAGTGGTCGATGGCCATCGCCGGAGCGGTGATCGTCGCGTTGCTCGCGATTGGTGCGGTGATGTGGCAACGGCGCGGCATCGCGCACGAACACATCGCATCGGTCGCCGTGCTGCCGTTTCGCGATCTCAGTGAAACACCCGAAGGACGAGTGCTGGCCGATGGCATCAGCGAGATGGTTGCATCGCGACTCGCCGAAACGCGCGAGCTTCGCGTTGCCGCGCCGTTCGAAGGCGCGCCGCTCAACGACTCGCTGAGCACGCGCGACATCGCGCGGCGACGCGGCGTCGATGCACTCATTCGCGGCAGCGTGCAGCGCGACGGCAACTCCGTGCGCGTCTCGTACTCACTCATCGACGGCGCGACCGGCGAGACGATCGAAGCGACGAATGCGATGCGCGCGGCGAACGAGTTGTTCGCGCTCGAAGATGTGATCTCCGAAGATTTGTTGCGCGCGTTGGGCAGAACGGCGGTGGAACGAACATCGCCGACCGTCGCGACGCTTGCGCCGGAAGATCAGAAACGATTCATCGAATGCGTCGGATTGTTGCGCGGTGCGCGCGATGAAGCCTCCGTCGATCGTGCCATCGCATCGCTTGAAGGCATTCTTCGCAACGCGCGGGAATCGGGTCGCGTCAACGCGCTGCTCGCGCGTGCGCTGCTGCACAAAGCATCGCTCACGCGACGACCTGCGCTCATCGAGCAAGCCACGGTTTACGCGGCGCGCGGTGTTGCGCTGAACGCAAACGATCCTGAAAGCCACGTCACTCTCGGACGACTGCACAACGCCTCGGGACGTTACGCCGATGCGGTGAAATCGTTCGAGCGCGCGCTTGCGCTGCGACCCGATCACGTCGATGCGATGGTCGGACTCGGCGAGGCGTACAGCGGCAGCGGTCGTGCCGCGGATGCCGATCGCACCTTTCGCGCGGCCATCGCGAAACATCCCGACAATCACGGCGCGTACATGGAGTACGGCGCGTTTTGTTTCGAGCAGGGCCGCTACGCCGATGCGGTGCAGAACTTCAAGCGTGCGACGGAGCTCGTCCCGCAATTCGCGCACGCGTACTCGAATCTCGGCGGTGCGTTGCAGGCCGCGGGTCGTTACGACGAAGCCGAAACGGCGTTCCAGAAATCGCTCGCCATTCAACCGACCGCGCAGGGATTCTCGAATCTCGGCACGCTGCAGTTTTCGCGCGGACGGTATGCGGAATCGGTGAAGTCGTATGAGAAGGCGACGAATCTCGCGCCTGCCGATTTCGTGATGTGGGCGAACCTCGGCGATGCGTGCCGCTGGGCGCCGGGCATGCGCGAGCAATCGGTGCACGCGTTCGAACGCGCGATCGCGACCGCGCGTGATTCGCTGCAGCTCAATCCGAACGATGCATACACGCGATCGGTGATCGCGTTGTCGCTCGCGAAAAGTGGGAAGACGAGTGAAGCGCAGGATGAGATTCGCAAGGCGCTGGAGCTCGACCCGACCAGTCGCCTCGTGCTCTACAAAGCCGCGGTCATCGCGGTGATTCGCGGCGCGAACGACAGTGCAATGTCGTGGATCGAGCGTGCGATCGCGGCGGGCTATCCCGCGTCGGAGTTAGCGAGCGATCCCGAACTTGCCACGATTCGCGACTTGCCGTCTTTCCGGACCGCCGTAAAATCGCGGACATAATCAGCACACAACAGAAGGAGTCGTTCATGATCGAGATCCGCCGGTTGCCCCGGCTCGTTGCTCTCGTCGTGTCTTCCGCGCTGCTCGTCGCCTGCTCGTCGTCGAATGCGAGCGGTGGTGCAGCAATCGATCCGAGTCGCAGCTCGCCGTCGCTCAACGCGAATCCATGCGCGGGGAATCGAGGATATGGGAGCCCCAACAGACCGGTCGTCTGCGTCGATGATCGGACGTCGACGATCACCGTGAATCCCGATCCGATCGTCGTACACGACCGCTCCGCGAAAGATCACAAGCCAGTGATCCTGCAGTGGTACTCCGTGAGCGGCCGGGATCTGGTCATCAACATGCGCGCGGGCTGCACGACGAACATGCGATGCATACACGGCGGGTGCACCGCGATGACGATTCCGCATCGCAAGGATGAGACAGGAGAGCGGCGCTGCAAGTACGACATCATGACGGCCAAAGGCATTCTCGATCCCGATACGGTGATCGTGAAGTGCTGCACGGTGCCGGAACCGGCACCATAGCCGTAGATCAGTGGAGCGGCCGGGGGGACTCACCCGCAAGCAACCAAAAATAGGCGGCGGGGCAGCCCGCCCCCGCCAAGTTTTTCTTTG
>JBQCJC010000042.1:0-4645 GCA_051953135.1 Thermoanaerobaculia bacterium
CCCACGCCCTCCCAGCCCACGAACATGACGAGCAGGTTCGAGCCGAGGACGAGGGTGGCCATGGCCGCCACGAAGAGGTTGAGGTAGGCGAAGTAGCGCCAGTACCCCGCTTCGTGATGCATGTAGCCGACGGAGTAAACGTGGATGAGGAAACCGATCCACGTGACGACCATCAGCATCACGATGCTGAGCGGATCGAGCTGGAACGCGACGTCCGCGCCGATGCCACCGCTGTTGAACCATTCGTAGACGAGGTTCAGATGGCGCTCGCCGTGATGGTAAAGGCCGTTGTACTGAATCACGGCCACGGTGCCGAGCACCGCCGCGCCAAGCGAGGCGAGGAGCGCCACCGCGGTGACGAATCCCTTGCCGGCGCGTTTGCCGAAGAGGCCGTTCAGCAGAAAGCCGAGAAACGGCGTGGTGGGGATGAGCCAGAGGTAATTGAGCATCGTTGGGAGTGATGAGTGATGAGCGATGAGCGATGAAGGTGCGAGCTAGCCGCGCCGTTCATCATTCATCATTCATCACTCATCACTTGTCTCCTCGCATCGTGAGCCGGTGCGAGGAGGCCCGCAACGGCTCTTTATCGTTCGTCTCTTACGCGATCCTGATAATCATCGGAGGACGCCGGATCGAGCTCCCACCGCCGGATGTCGCGGCTGCGCTCTTTCTCGCCGACCTTCAACTCTTCTGAATCCTGATACGACACGCCCATCGCGGTGCCGATCTCGTCGACGACGTTGTTGTCCGGGGTGGGCATGCTCGAGACGGCGGATTCATCGCCGCTGAACTGCGCCCCTTCCCACTGCGCGTCGAGATCGCCGGCCGTGATGGTCGGGTCCGCGAGAGAATCCTCCCGGAGCCGCTGCGCGAGTTTTGCCGAGCCTGCCGTGATATCGGGAATCGGCGGCTCGATGTCGTCGCGGAGACCGTTCCGGTTGCGGTCCTCTCGTTCGTTCTCTTCCCAGTCAATGAGCTTTTCGGTCTTGTCCATGTTCAGGCTCCCGGCCTGAACCGCTAACAACTGGTTCAGGCTCCTGCCTGAACAATTGCGACCTTTGTGCCGCTACGGCAACTACCAGTGCATCAGATTCGCTTCATCCACATCGATCGTGTCGCGATGGTGGAAGAGCGAGATGAAGATGGCGAGGCCAACCGCTGCTTCCGCGGCCGCGATCGCCATGATGAAAAACACGAACATCAGGCCGTGCAGATCGTGAAACTGGCGTGCGTACGCGAGGAACGTGAGGTTCACCGCGTTCACCATCAGCTCGATGCACATGAAGATCGTGATGCCGTTCTTGCGCGTCAGTACGCCGACGACACCGATGGTGAAGAGAATGGCGCTGAGAATGAGAAAGTAATGCGTCGAGATCACTGGCTCACCTCGGTGCGCGAATTCGCGCGCGGCAGACCGCTGCGGCCGCTGAGCGTCAACGCTCCGACGATCGCCGCGAGCAGAAGGATCGAGACCATTTCGAACGGGAAGACATACGCCTCGAACATCCGGATGCCGATCGCGCGGGCATCGGCGCGGAACGGACCATCGGGTCCGGCGCTGAAGACCGCGTACTTGATCAGGAAGTAGATGAGGCCGATGCCGAACGCCGCGCCGCTCGTGTATCCGAGGAACTGCTGGATCGGACGCGTGGTCGGCTCCGCGACATGCTGCAGATTGAGCAGCATGATCACGAAGAGGAACAAGACCATGATCGCGCCGGCGTAGACGATGACCTGCAACGCGGCGAGGAACGGCGCCTCGAGCAGGACGTACATGACGGCCAGCGCGAAGAACGACGCGACGAGCGACAACGCGCCCACCACCGGGTTGCGGTGCAGAACGACCACGAGCGCGAAGATCACGGCGATCGCGGCAAACAGGAAGAAGATCGCGAATTCGACCATAAGTATCAGTAGTCGGTAGTCGGTAGTCGGTAGTCGGGGGAACCGAAGACGTCGAACCGCAGACCGTTGACAGTTGTCGAGAGCGGGTGCGCCGGCGAGCCGTGGGTGGCGCGGGGGCCTCCCGACAACCGACAACCGACTACCGACAACCGCATCATCAAATCCACCTCGCGGCAATGAATGCGGCAACGAGAACGATATTCACGATGGCCAGCGGGAGGAAGATCTTCCAGCCGAGGCGCATGAGGATGTCGTACTTCAGTCGTGGGATCGTCCAGCGCACCCACACGAAGACGAACATCAGGAAGCTCCACTTCGCGAGGAACGCGAGGAACGACAACAGGAACCCGACGAATGTTGCCGGCTCGTTCCACCAAGGAATGTCCCAGCCGCCGAGATACAGCGTCGTGATGAGCGCGGCCATCGTGCCCATGGCCATGTATTCAGCCATGAAGAACAGCGCGAACTTCATCGACGAATACTCGGTGTGATAGCCCGCGACGAGCTCCGCTTCCGCTTCCGCGAAATCGAACGGCAGGCGATTCGTCTCCGCGAAACCGGAGACCGTGAAGATCACGAAGCTGAGCCACATCGCCGGCGAGAGAACGTTCCACGCCGGAAGCTTCACGACATCGAAGAGTACGAAGTAATAGTGCGATTGCTGCGCGACGACATCCGTGAGTCGCAGCGAGCCCGCAACGAGCAACACCGAGACCGCGGCGAGCGTCAGCGCGAGCTCGTACGAGATCATCTGCGCAGACGCGCGGATCGCACCGAACATCGAGTACTTGTTCGCCGAAGCCCAGCCCGCGATCGTGATGCCGTAAACGCTCAGCGATGCGAGTGCGAACACGACGAGAATGCCCGCGCTCACATCCGCGACGACCGGCTCGAACCAGCGGCCGCCTTCGAACAACGTGCGTCCGAAGAGCGACATCTCGGGAATCTGAAAGCCGCGTCCCCAGGGAACGACCGCAATCGTAGTTAAGGCAGGAAGGAGACCGAACGTCGGCGCAAGGGTGTAAAGCCACTTGTGCGCCTGTGCGGGGATCAGGTCTTCCTTCATGAGGAACTTCAGTGCATCCGCAAAGGACTGCAGAAGTCCGAAAGGTCCGACGCGATTCGGGCCGGGACGATCCTGAATGAGCGCGCTGCCACGGCGCTCGATCCACACCATGATCGGCGTGATGTTGAGCCAGATCCCGAGGATGATCGCGATCTTGAGAATCGACAGCAGAACGTCGGTGACGTCGAAAGCCATTACGCGGTCACCTCACTCGCTGCAAGTGCAGGAACCTTGTTGCGCAATTCCGCGAATACATCGAGCGCATCGGCGCTCTTGAACGGTTCGGCGTTCGGGAAGAGACGCGCACCGACGCGGCGGAATGCTTCGAGATCGGTGACGGCCTGACCCTTCGGCGGGAAGGCCTGATGAATGCGCTGAATCTTCCCCTGAAGATTCGTGAACGTACCTTCTTTTTCCGGATGAATCGCGCCCGGAATCAGCACGTCCGCGACTTCGCAGAGCGGATGATTCGCATCCCACGAATGCACGACGAGGAACTTCGCTTTGCGCAGATTCGAAACGACCGCGGGATCTTTCGCGCGCTCGCTGAACTTCGCGTCGGTGATGTAGAGAACGTCGACGCCATCGGCGCCCTTCGTCAACAGCTCTTCGATCGATGCGCCGCCGACCACCGCGTGCACGCCGCGATAATTCGGCGCGGCCTGCTCACCGACAATCCACTCGGTGCGCGACTTCATCTTGATCGGACCGATCGGATCGACCGTTACGCCGATGCTCGCGTTGAGGTGATCCGCGAAGAGCTGCTTCGCGAGATACGCCTCTTCGTTCGTCATCTGCGCGGAGGCGATGACCGCAATCTTCTTCGCGGCCTTGAAGCCTCTCTCGATCGACTCGAGCGCTTCTTCCCACGTCGAGATGGCGAGGTAATCGTCTTCGGTGCGCACCTTCGGCACGACCACGCGATCCGTTTCGTACTGCTCGTACGAGAAACGTCCGTAGTCGCACAGCCAGTGATCGTTCACATCCGGATTCACGCGCGGACGATAGCGATACGCCTGTCCGTTGCGATGTCCGATGAAGAGATTGCAGCCGACGTCGCAGCCGTTGCACACCGACTCGGTGGAATCGAGATTCCACACGCGCGACTCGAAACGGAACTCGCGCGGCGTGAGTGCGCCGGTCGGGCAGATGTCGGTGACGCACGCGGACATCCAGTTGTCGAGCGGCACGCCCGGGAACACGCCGACTTCGGTCGATGCACCGCGCTTGAAGAACCCGAGCTCGCTCGTGCCGGTGATCTCCGCCGTGAAGCGGATGCAGCGCGTGCAATGGATGCAGCGATTCATGTTCTGAATCACGTGCGGGCCGATGGCCGTGCGATCCATGCCGGGGTAGGTTCGTTTGAACTCGCCGTAACGCGAATCAACGGAGCCGTAGTTGAAGGAGTAATCCTGCAACGGACACTCGCCGGCTTTGTCGCAGATCGGACAATCCAGCGGGTGATTGATGAGCAGGAACTCCATCTGTCCCTTGCGCGCTTTGTCGACCTTGTCGTTCCAGACGTGGACTTTCATCCCGTCTTTGATCGGCGTCGCGCAGCCGGCCTGCAGTTTCGGCATGCCCTCGACTTCCACGAGGCACATGCGGCACTGGCCGACGACGCTGAGCGAGGGGTGATAGCAGAAGTGAGGAACATGGACGTCCGCCGCTTTC
>JBQCJC010000043.1:0-3541 GCA_051953135.1 Thermoanaerobaculia bacterium
CTGCGTTCGCTTTTCGTCTGCGTTCTCACACTTTCTGCTTCCGCTCAATACACGGTCACGCGTTTCGCGGGCGGAGAATCGGGTCGCGGGTATACCGATGGCGCGACGGCATCATCGGCGCGTTTCGACGACGTGACGGCGCTTGCAGTCGCAGCGGACGGCACGCTCTACGTCGCGGACCGGCAGGGAACGATTCGCGTGATGCGCAACGGTGTCGTCGCGACCGTTGCCGGCCTGGCCGGTGTCACCGGAAACACGGACGGTCCCGGCATTCACGCGCGCTTCAACGATCCCGTTGCAATCGCACTCGGCCCCACCGGCGATCTCTACATTGCGGAATACACGAACAGCTCCGTTCGCCGGATGACACCTGATGGACAGGTTTCGACGGTCGCGCGAAATCTGCCGGGAGCACGGGCAATTCTGGTCCGGAAGGACGGGACGATTCTCGTGGGATGCGCCGATCACAACGTTCGACTGATCGCGAACGGTACGGTGCGAATTGCCATCGCCGGTGTCAACGCCATTCGAATGATCGAGGAAGAGAATGGCGATCTGCTGGTCCTCGATTTCGGTCTCTTGCGTCGCGTGACGCGGAACGGCGAAATCACGGATGTACCGGGGATCCCGACGTATGCGGGCGATGTTGCACGTGATGCAAACGGCAATTTGTGGCTGACGAACGACTCCAGAATTTTTCGTGTCAGCGCCACAGCGGCGAAAGTGGACATCTTCGGCGACGCGGTGCACGAGATCGTCGACGGTCCGCTGGAAACCACTCGCTTCGCCCGGGCAGATCCGATCGCGATCGGAAACAAAGGCGAGGTCTATATCGGTGACGGTGCGACGATTCGCCGCATCGATTCTGAGTTGGTCACGACCATCGCCGGCAAGGACGTTTACAACCGAGCGTCCTACGAACCGTTCGAGGACCGTCTGGGACCGATCTCGACCATCACACGCGGCAACGACGGCACGATCTATGTCGCGACAATCCACGGCATTCGCAGGATTCTTCCTTCGGGACTCGTGAGCGATCTCGTTCCTGAGTCGTACTCGCCATTCTGGCAAATCGGCGGAATCGCGATCGATCGTCATGGAAATGTGTACGCGACGGATCTCGCGTTGAGCGTGATTCAGAAAGTGACGCCGGAGGGCAAGGTTTCGTTATTCGAGGGACGGCCGTTTGTCTGTTCGGCCGCGTATGGTCCGGGTGGAGGGTTGTGCAGTCCCCACGGGATCGCCTTCGATGCCGCGGACAACATGTATGTCGCAGACACCGGTGGAAATCGGATTCAAAAGATCACGCCCGGTGGGGCCGTGAGCACGTACGCCGGCGGAGCGCTGGACAACAACAGCGACCCGAATGGTGTTGGTACCGCTGCAAGGGTTGTAACGCCTGCCGACGTCGCGATCGATGCAAACGGCAATGTCTACGTCGCGGAGTGGGGTGCGCGGCGCATTCGCAAAATCACGCCGGACCGAGTGGTCACGACGCTCACCGGCACGGGCAACGCCGGAATGCAGGATGGAGGTCCGGACGTCGCCAGCTTCGACGAAGTCTCCGAGATCGAGGCCGGTGCGACCGGTCTGTTTGTGCTGGACCGGAATCGTTTGCGTCACGTCACGTACGACGGCTACGTGACTACGATTGCGGGCATCGCCAGCGAGGCCGCGGCACCGTCCGAGGGAACGGGCGAGATCGCGCGGTTCAAATACGCGAGGGGATTGGCCAGTGATGGCCACGACGGCGTGTATGTCGCGGATGAACAAGAGTTCGCGATCTGGTATGCACGTCCTCCGCGACTCGACGAGCGTGCATCCATCCTGACGCCGCGCAATGTGGTGAATGTGCCGTTGCAACTCGCGACAGACGGTTCCGATGCGACGACATGGAACTGGTCGATGCTGCGCCGGCCGGCCGGCTCGTTTGCGAGCTTTGTCGCGACGAGCACGCGCACTCCGCTCTTCACGCCCGATGCAACCGGCCGCTACACATTTTTGTTGCGCGCGGAAAATGCGAATGGCGGATTGCGCTTCTCCACTGTCGACGTCGACGTGCGGTCCTCCGATCCCGGGAAGCGTCGCAGCGTTCGTTAGGCTCAGCCTTCGCAATGCTGCATACAATGCGCAGCACAGCGAGCGTGGACCTCGCAAAATTGAAGATGGAGGTTTCGGATGGTTTCATTCGGAAAAACTTCCGTCGCCAGCCAGACCCAGACGCTCAAGGTGGGAGACAAGGCTCCTGATTTCGAGCTGCCGGGTCATCGCGGCAACGAGAAGTTCCGGCTCAGTGACAACTTCGGTAAGAAGAACACGGTGATCGTGTTCTACCCACTCGACTGGACCCCTGTTTGAACGGTTCAGATGCCGTCGTACGAGGCCGAGATGGCCGACTTCGAACGGTATGATGCCCAGGTCGTGGGCATTTCGGTGGATTCGATTCCCAGCCACATTGCATTCGCCAAATCGATCGGCGGTATCGGGAGTTATCCGCTCCTCGCCGATTTCCATCCCAAGGGCGAAGTCTCCAAAAAATACGGCGTCTGGAAAGAAGACAAGGGCATCTGCGAGCGCGCCGTAGTGATCGTCGATAAGCAGGGCATCGTCCGTTACGTGGACGTGCACGACATCGGCGAGGCACCGGACAACGCGCAGTTGCTCGACGTTCTCCGCGAACTGGAATAGCGATTCGTTGTTGCTGGCGAGTCGTCCACGGACTCGCCAGTTTCTCCTCCGAGGTCAATGCATGCTCAACATCGCACGCAAGTGCGTCCCCTTCACTCCCTTCGATAAAGAGCTCTCCAGCGCGATCGTGACGATCGTCTCCGCGACCGGCGTATACCTGCCGGATCAGGAACCGTTTCCCGCGGAAGATCCCGGCGATACGACGTATCGCATCATTCCGAATGATGCCGACGTGTCTTCGATGCGCATCGTGCACGGGCACTACGATCACAGCGAAGCCGACACCGATCCGAACATCGTGTTTCCGCTCGAGACGTTGCGCGAGCTTGCGGCAGAAGGCGTGATCGGCGGCGTCAACGACAAGCACTACAGCTACGGTTTCACGACGAAGCTGAAGGAGCTGTACGAGACGACGTTTCCTGAGATCGCGGATAAAGTCGAGCGCTCGCGCACGCGTCTCGTGGTGCTGACCGCGGGATGTCCGGAGACGTGTCATCGCTCGATCGGCAACATGGCGCGCGAGATCGAAGCGCGCGGCATTCCGACGATCATCATCAGCGCATCACCGGCCGCAACGGAGTCTGTACGTCCGCCGCGCGCGATGACGTTCGACGGCGCGGCGATCGGAAGAATCGTCGGGCGTGCGGGCGATCGCGAGCAGCACAAGATGGTGATGCGCGCGGCGTTGCAGATGTTCACGCACGACACGCCGCCGGGACGCGTGGTGTTAAAGAACGTCAGTGGAGCCGGCGGGGCGTATACCCCCCCGCCCGCCCAATCCCGCGGGCGGCGACCCCCCCGCCCCACACCCCACACCGCCCAACCCAAAACCCCGCCACCGCCCCGGCCCACA
>JBQCJC010000044.1:0-6096 GCA_051953135.1 Thermoanaerobaculia bacterium
CGTTTTCCGGCTGCGTCGTCTTCCAATAGCGCAACAACGTGCGCAGTGCCTCCGGTGAGTTCGTCGGTGTCGATCGCGCGAGCTGATCGCGCGTGTTCACGCCGTGACACGAGCTGCACACGCGCACTTCGCCCGGCTGGAACGTAATCCAGTAGCGCTCGCGTACGACCGGCGTGCCGTCGCCCGATGTCGTCTGCCAGCTCATCGCGCGATGCGCGGGAACGAGCGCGGCGACCGATCCATCCGCCGCGACCTTCACGCTCCCCGCGGGACCGGTGCTCGGCGGATTCGTGACCGCTGGATCGTGCATCGCGCGCGCGAGCACGCGACGTCCCGGACGCGGTGACGCCGTTCCACCAACGCCGCGCAGTTGATCGGCCTGGAACAACTGCATGTACGCGACGTCATAAACCTTGCCCGGCAGCGGCGCGGCGTTCGTACCGGCGACGCGCAGATTGAACGGCTGTTGCTTGTCGGCTTTGTCGCGCGACGTCACATCGCGCGTGACGAGCAGCGCGAGTTTCTTCGATGCGAGATCGGCGCGGAAGCGCTCGATGTCGACACCTTCTTCGCGAAAGATGCGGAGCTCCGGTTCTTCGATCGGTGTCCGGCGTGACAACGGCTTCGTACGCGCGCGCACTTCGACCGGATGGAGCTCCCACAGCGGACCGTTGTAGGTCACGAGCACATCCGGATCCCAGTACTGCACCGCGGCTTCGAACGGCTGCATCAATGCGCCGGCCGGAACGTAAGCGCCGTTTTGTAATTCGAGCGTGTTGATGCGGAACTGATAGCGCGAGCCGGGATTCGCGCGCGTGCCGGTATTCGCATCGTCGCGCGTTTCACTCGCGTGTACCGCGAGCAGCGTTCCATTCGCGAGCGGCAGCGGATCGCGATAGTGCGTCGCATCCGACGATGCGGTGATGCGCTGCACCTGAATGTTGTCGGCGTTGCGTGACGGCTCCGCGGACATCGCCACGATTCGTCCCGACGCATGCGTCCCAAACTCGGGCGCATCGACGCCGATGTAGCGTCCAGGCTGCGCGGGATCTTCGCGAATCTGGAAGAAATTCTGGATGTCGTTCGTGTTCGTGCGGCCGCTGCCGTCGTCGATGAACTCGCGCAGCGCGGGATCGTCGTTGAGGCTGCGATTGAAATAGCCGTGCAGCTCGTGGCGTCCGATGTGATTCAGCGTCTCCTCCGCGGTGCCGTCTTCGTTGATCTCCCACGGAAAGAAATGATTGATGCTGTTGCCTTCGAGATTCGTTCCGGCAAGAAGATCTTTTCGATCTCCTCGCGGTTCCGGAAACACTTCAGTGCGCGACGAGAGCTTCGCGGCCGATTCACTTTCATCCGCGTAGTCGAACGTGCCGTACGTTTCTTCTTCGTGATCGGTGTCCGCCTGTTGATCGCGCTGCAGATGATCCCAGCGTGTGAAGATCACGCGGCCGAAGCTGTCGACGAACGGCGTGAAGAGTCCCGATGGAACGTGATTGAGCAGGCGCAGATCGCCGGTTGCGGGATCGAGGCTGTACAGACCCGCGACCGTCGGCGCTTCTTCGTATTCATCGAGCTGCGGATGAAGATGACGCTCGCCGCCGCGCGGACGATCGGACGTGAAGAGAATGCGCTCGTCGGTGCCGTAGAACGGACTGATGTTGTTGTAATTCGCGGGCTGATTCGGAATCTTGCGAATGACCGGCGTTTCATTCTGGCCGAGTCCCGTGATCTCGTAGAGCTGCCAGTAGTACTCGTCCCATCGATACTGCTGCGTCGGCGCACCAATCACCATGCTGAAGAGCGCCTTCGTCCCTGACCAGTGCACACTCGGCTCGCGCACCGCAATCGCATTCGCGCCCTGCATTCCCTGCATGCCGTAGCCCGCCGTGCGCGTGAGGTTCTTCAGCGTGCCGTCGGTGTAGCGAATCCAGAGATCGCCGCCGCGCGCTGCCGTGTCGACGCGCGCGAGATGATTGCCGAACGTCGATGCGACGGTCGTGAAATCGCCCGGCACCGGCACCTGCGTCACGAAGAGAATCGGATTCGACGGCGGCGCGGCGCTCGCGGCAAACATCACGAAAACGAGAGCGAGTGCGGACTTCTTCACACATCCAGCGTAACGAGCCTGCGCACGCGTCCGCGTGACCCGGCGCACGTCGATCAAAGAATGCGGCCGACGACCACCGTCACGTCATCGTCTGCTTCGACGCGATCGCGAAACGTCGCGACGTCGCCGATGATCGCGTTGCGTAATTCTTCCGCGGTCACGTTGCCTTGTGCGCGCACGACGTCGACGAGCCGGTCGAGTCCGTATTCGTCGCCATGCGCGTTGCGCGTTTCGTAGATGCCGTCGCTGTGCAGCACGAACGTGTCGCCCGCTTCGATGGCGATCGTTCGCTGCGGGATCTCGACCGGAAGTCGCACGCCTAACGGCGGCGCAAAGAGATCGATCGTTTCGACATCGCCGTTCACGCGACGCAGGATGACGGGCGGATGTCCCGCGCTGGCGATCGTCGCGCGGCGATGCACGCGATCGATGAGCACGACGGAGACGGTGACGAGCATGCGTCTGCGGCTCGTTTGCGCGACGAGATCGTGCAGACGTCGCAGGACCGCCGCGGGATCATTGAGGTTGTCGCGCAACAGCGTGAAGCCGCTGCGCAATGCCGACAGCACGAGACCACTGGCCATGCCGTGGCCGGCGACATCGCCGCACACGAGCGCGATGCGATCGTCTTCGACGAAGTAGTCGTAGTAATCGCCGCCGACTTCGGTCGCGGGCACGGAGATCGCGCAGACGTCGAGCCAGTCGAGTTGCGGTGCGCAATCGGGGAGCATGCTGATTTGCAACTCGCGCGCATAACGCAGCTCGTCGCGCATGCGCAGTTGCTCGCGCGCGGACGCGCGTCGCGCCGACCATTCGCCGGTGACCGATTTTCGCAATCGATGCGAGAAGAAAATCTCGGCGCCGCAGGTGAGGACATTCAGCGTGAGGGTGCTGACGAAGTACGGGAGCGCGTTGTTGCTCGTCGGCGAGACGAGAATCATCAGTACGGTGCCGGTGAGCAGCACGCCGTGAAGCAGCACGAGCTCCGCGATGAGCATGCGGAAGCCGAGCATGAAGAAGGGCAGCGTGACGCACCAGCCGAACCACTCGTGCTGGTTGCGTGTGTAGAGGAGCTGCCACGCGTATTCGATGATGACGAACGACAGCGCGGCCGCACTGGTGTGCGAGCGCAGCCACGCGCCGGCGCGCCAGGTGAAGGCGTTCGAGACGTCGACGTTTTCACGCCGCGCGTAGCGCATGAAGAAGAGTGCGAAGGCGATGAAGGCGAGATTCGTGACGACGATGAGAACGTCGTGAACGGCGTGCCGCCGCGTGTTCGATACAGACTGAATGAACGCGACGACCGCGAAGAAGATGAGGAGTGCGATGAGCCAGAAGCGATTGCGCTCCGCGAATCGCCGCCGCACCGCGGCGTCATCCGAGGTGCGTGCAATGTCTTCCAATGCCCAGGTCAAATCCATGCGTGCCGGATGGTAGTTCGGAAAAGGCGAGCTGAGGTTGCGGTTGGAGGAGAGTTCGCCCCAGATCCCTCGCTACGCTCGTGATGACATGCGAAGGGGCTCGGGTGGCGGCACGAGGCACGGGTTTCGCGCCACCCGCCCAGATCCCTCGCGACGCTCGGGATGACACACGCACTCCACGTCCCGTAGCCGCACCACCAACCCCGCCGAGAGCGCACTTCCGCCAGCCTCGCCACGAAACGCACCTTGCGCTACCCTTCGCCGCGCAAACGATGGCCCGTAAATCGAAAGACCAGCTTTCCCTCACGCCGCCCCCGCCGCCGACATTTGCGGACATCGAGTCGCAGCCGGTCGCGGAGTTTGCGCGCAAGGCGTACCTCGACTACTCGATGTACGTCATCCTCGATCGCGCGTTGCCGCACATCGCGGACGGGCTCAAGCCCGTGCAGCGCCGCATCATCTACGCGATGTCGGAGCTCGGGCTCGGGCCGAACTCGAAGCCGAAGAAATCGGCACGCACGGTCGGCGATGTCATCGGCAAGTTTCATCCGCACGGGGACAGCGCGTGTTACGAGGCGATGGTGTTGATGGCGCAGCCATTTTCGATGCGCTATCCGTTGATCGAGGGGCAGGGGAACTGGGGCTCGCCGGATGATCCGAAACAGTTCGCGGCGATGCGATACACCGAGGCGAAGCTCGCGAAGTTTTCGCAATCGCTGCTTTCCGAGATCGACGACGGCACCACGGACTGGGGTCCGAATTTCGACGGCACGCTCAAAGAACCGAAACTCCTCCCATCCCGACTTCCGCACGTCCTGCTGAATGGCACTTCCGGAATTGCGGTCGGCATGGCCACCGACGTCCCGCCGCACAACGCGCGCGAAGTGGTCGGCGCGTGCATCGAGCTGCTCGACAATCCCGACGCGACACTCGCGCAACTGACGAAACACATCAAAGGTCCCGATCTCCCGACCGAGGCGGAGATCATCACGCCGCTCGCCGAGATTCGCGAGATCTACAAAACCGGCAACGGCGGCTTTCGCCAGCGCGCGAAGTGGGAGATCGAGAACGGCGAGATCGTCATCAGCGCGCTGCCGTTTCAAGTCTCAGGCAGCAAGGTGCAGCAGCAGATCGCGCAGCAGATTCAGGCGAAGAAGTTGCCGATGGTCGAAGACGTGCGCGACGAATCCGATCAGGAGAGCCCGACGCGCATCGTGATCGTGCCACGCTCGAATCGCGTCGATCTGCACGAAGTGATGACGCATCTCTTCGCCACGACGGATCTCGAGCGCTCGTATCGCGTGAACATGAACATGATCGGCCTCGATGGCCGGCCGCGTTTGTACGCGCTGAAGGAACTGCTCAGCGAATGGCTGGAGTTCCGCATCGAGACGGTACGCCGCCGTCTGCAGCATCGCTACGATCAGGTCAACTCGCGACTGCATCTTCTCGATGGATTGCTCGTCGCGTATCTCAACGTCGATGAAGTGATCCGCATCATTCGCACCGAGGATGAGCCGAAACCCGTGCTGATGAAACGGTTCTCGCTCTCCGATCTGCAGGCCGAATACATCCTCGAGCTCAAGCTGAGTTTCCTCAACAAGCTCGAAGAGATGGAGATCCGAGGCGAGCAGAAGAAGTTGCAGGACGAGCGCGCGGAGCTCGAGAAGGTCCTCGGCTCGAAGCAGCGTCTGCGCAACAAGGTTCGCGACGAGCTCGAGAAAGACGCGCAGGAGTTCGGCGACAAACGTCGTTCTCCGATCGTCGAGCGCGAAGCGGCGAAAGCGCTCGATCCAACGTCGCTCATTCCGAGCGAGCCCGTGACCGTCGTGCTCTCCGAGCGCGGCTGGGTGCGCGCGGGCAAAGGACACGATCTCGATCCCACCGCGCTGCAATACAAGAGCGGCGATCAGTTTCTGCACGCGGCGAAAGGACGCAGCAATCAGCTCGCGGTGTTCCTCGATTCGCAGGGACGCACGTACGCGTTGCCCGCGCATGAATTGCCATCGGCGAAGAGTCATGGCGAGCCGCTGACGTCATCGCTGTCACCGGGTGCGGGTGCGACGTTCGTCGCGGTGATGATGGGCGATCCCGACGATCTGTGGTTGTTGACGACGGACGATGGTTACGGCTTCGTTTGCAGACTCGAAGACATGATCACGGATCGCAAGGCGGGCAAGGCGGTGGTGAATGTGTCGGACAAGGCGTCGGTGTTGCGTCCGCATCGCGTGCACAACTACGAGACCGATCGCATCGCCGCGGCATCGAGCGAAGGAAAGTTGTTGATCTTCGAAGCAGCGGAGTTGCCGCCGCTCGCGCGTGGCAAGGGTGTGCAGACGATCAAGTTGCATCGCACGCCGATTGCGCCGGAGAAGGTCGTCGGCACCGCGGTCGTGCCGGCGGATGGAACGCTGGTGGTGACGGCAGGGAAGCGCTACACGAATCTGAAAGGCGCCGATCTCGAGCAATACCTCGGCAAGCGCGCCCAACGCGGCTTGAAGCTGCCGCGAGGATTCCAGAGCGTGACGAGCATCCGTACGTGGAACGATCGCGAAGGACGAATCCCCG
>JBQCJC010000045.1:0-2587 GCA_051953135.1 Thermoanaerobaculia bacterium
AGGCCCCTCGCTACGCTTCGGGGTGACAGCCGCTACGCTCGGGGTGGCAGGTGGCGCAACCGCAACTCCGTCAATCGCGCCACGAACCCGTCCACCATCGAGCCGCGCACATCGAATCCGAACACGTTCTCATCGCCGTACTGTTGCTCGATGAGCAGCACGTCCGGCGGGTGTACGAGTCGGTAGACGGTGTTGAGCGCTTCGAACGGCACGATGACGTTCACGCGTTGATAAATGTAGCGATCGACAGGCGTGACGAGCTTCAGCGTTTCGGCCGCGGTGTCGCGATACGCGCGCGATAAGCCACCGGTGCCGAGCTTGATCCCGCCGTACCAGCGCACGACGATCACTCCGAGGTCGTGCAGCGCTGCACCTTCGATCGCCGCGAGAATTGGTTTGCCCGCGGTGCCGGATGGCTCGCCCGCATCGGAGCTGCGTGAGCGCGCATCGGCGAACAAGCGAAACGCCCAGCAGTGATGCGTCGCATCGAAGAACTTCTTCTGCGTGCGTGTGAGCTCTTCGAAGAACTCCTCTTCGCTCTCGACGTGAAACGCGATACCGAGAAACTCCGAGCGCTCGATCTTGTGTCGGAACTCGACCGGCGACGTCAGCGTGCGGTAGTGATCCTCAGACATTTCGATACGCCGAGACGTTGCGATTGCCGCGAAGAAAAAAGCGCAGCGGCCACGCGGCCGCGTCGCCGGAATTGTCGATGCCGATGCGCGGACTCACCGCGATGTCTTCGTCATTCACTTCGATGTCGCGCGTTGCGAGCCACAACGTGTCGCCGCGCAATGATTCGCCATCGAGCTTGCGATCGATCGACATCGCCATGCAGATCTTGCCCGGACCATTCATCAGCTCATGATCTTTCTTCGCTTTCGGCCGCAACTCGCGCATCGCTTCGATTCCACGCACTGGTTCCGCGGCGCGCAGCAACACGGCTTCCGCGAGATCGCGCTCCTGCGTCACGACGTTCATGCACCAGTGCATGCCGTACGTGAAGTACACGTATGCGTGTCCACCTTCGAGATACATCGACGCATTGCGCTCGGACCGCAATCCGCGTCGCGCGTGCGAAGCCATATCGTTGGCGCCGAGGTAGGCTTCGGTTTCGACGATGCGTGCGGCGAGCAGCGGGCCATCATCGAGACGCCGGTACAACACGCAGCCTAACAACGCGCGCGCGACGCTCACGGTGTCCTGAAGATAAAACGAGCGCGGAAGCTTGCGCATCAGCCTTTCCGCTTGTGATCGAGCTGATCCTCACTCACGTGTCGCGCGATGATCTGCATCAACTCGCGATGCACGCCGGGCGCGGCGCCGACGATGTTGCCGCGCTCGTACCAGCGCTGACCGCCGGAGAAATCGCTGACGATGCCGCCCGCTTCTTCGACGAGCAACGCGCCCGCGACGACGTCCCACGGCGCGAGATGCATTTCGAAGAAGCCATCGAACACGCCGGCCGCGGTGTATGCGAGATCGAGCGCCGCGGAGCCGGCGCGACGCACGCCTTTCGACGTGCGAATCACGTCTTCGAAGATCGCGACGTACGGCTTGATGTAGTCCTGCGCGCGAAACGGAAAGCCGGTGGCGAGGAACGATGCTTCGACGCGATCGTGCGTCGAGATGTGCAGGCGGCGTCCATCGCGAAATGCACCAGCGCCGCGCTCGGCGGTGAAGAAGAGATCGCGCAGCGGTTCGTAAATCACCGCGGCGATGGTTTCGTCGGCGTTGCGCAATCCGATCGAGACGCACCAGATCGGAAAGTGCTGAAGGTAGTTCGAGGTGCCGTCGAGCGGATCGATGATCCACGTGCGCGCATTCGAGCCCGCTGTGCGGCCTGTTTCTTCGCCGAGAAACGCGTCGTTCGGCGAGTGCTCGCGGATGTACGAGACGATCGCGTCTTCGCTTTCGCGATCGGCGCGGGAAACCCAGTCGTTGCGAGCTTTGAGATCCGCGTCTTCTTTGCCGAGGTGCTCCCAATATCGCAGCAGCACCTCGGCACCACGCCGCGCCGCCGCCATCGCCAGTTCGATGTCGTTCATGCGGCGCGGATTGTATGTCGCGTTTATTGCGCCGGCAGGACGCGATCCGGAATGCTCGTGCGCAGCATCACATCGCTCTTCTGCTTCTGCACGATCGCGCCGTTCTTCGTCACTGTTGCTTCCGCGAGGGCGCGCGTGGCCTGACGATCGAGCGCAACGCTGAACTCGACGTCACCACCGCGAATCTTCCCGGTGGCTGTTTCGCGCTTGCCCGGCTCGACGATCGTGGAGACAACCCCGAACGACTTGCGTCCGCTGTCATCGAGGAGCACGACCTCGGCGTAATAGCCGGTCGGCGACGAACGTCTGCGCAGAAGTTGGAACTCGCGCTCCGTCGCGGGCTTCACCGCGATGAGCAACGTGACCGGCTCATCACCCGGCGTAGCGATCGATTGTTTGGGAGCGTTTGGATCGGTGCGCGGAAAGATCTTGAAATCGTTAGCGCCGACAAAGAACACGAATACGAGTGCGGTAAATGTTCCGAGTGCGAGTGCACGCCTCATGATGATGACCTCCCGTCAATAAGACGCGTTGCAATC
>JBQCJC010000046.1:0-6927 GCA_051953135.1 Thermoanaerobaculia bacterium
GCCGCTCCACTAAACCTTGTTAACCACAATGCGCGGTGTTGCGTACTTGCGTACACATGCTGATCGCACTGCTGCTCTCCGCCACGCTCACCACGATTCCGCCGACGCCACTCATCGAGACGACGAAATCCGGCCAGGCGCTGAATTTCGATCTCGTCATCGAGAACACCTCCGACGCGAAGCTCACGATCGATCAGCTCGAAGCGACGGTGCTCGATGTGAAGGGCGCGATCGTCACGCAGCGGCGAGTGCAGAGCAACGGCTCTTCGATTCTCACGCTGCCGCACCGCGAAATCGAGCCGCACAAGAAGCTCGTGATCTTCAATCCGTTCGCGACATTCGAATCGGATCTCACGCTCAACACGATTCGCTACGACATCGCGTTCGAGGATGGCTCCACGCAATCGATCACGGTCTCGCCGAAGAAGTACGAGCAGAAAGCAAATCTGATGTTGCCGGTGACGGGCCGCGTGTTCGTGCACGACGGTCACGATTTCTACAGTCATCACCGTCGTCTCGATATCACCGGCGACATGACCACCGCCCTCGGCATCAACGCCAATATGTCGCGCTACGCGTACGACTTCGTGCTCGTCGATGAGAAAGGCGCGATGCATCGCGGCAGCGGCGATGCGAATGACGAGTGGTTCGGATGGGGCTCACCGATTCTCGCGCCGGCGGATGGCGTCGTCGTCAGCGCCGCGAGCGATCGCGCGGACAGCACGAAAGAAACTCCGGTGAAGCTCGACTTTCAGGGCGTGCTCAAAGATCTCACGCTGATCTTCGGCAACTACGCGATTCTCGATCACGGCAACGGAGAGTTCTCACTGCTCGCGCACATGAAGCAGGGAAGCGTCACGATCAAGGCCGGCGATCGCGTGAAACGCGGACAACAGATCGGCGCGATGGGACGTTCAGGCGATGCGATGTTCCCGCACCTGCACTATCAAATGCAGCGCGACGCGCACTTTGGTGAAGGGCTGCCGTCGTATTTTCACGACTACAAACGATTCACAGGGTCAGCATGGGTGCGCGTCGCGCTGGGTCAGATCGATACCGGGGATGTGATCCAGACCGGTCGTTAGACGACCTTCTTGATCAGCTTCTCGACGTTATCGACCTGATCTTCAATCGCGTTCGCGACTTTCTTCTGCAGTTTCTTGCCCTTCATCGGCGCGAGCAGCAGGGCGGTTGCGGCACCGGCGACGGCACCAACGACAAATGCTGCGGACACCTTTGCAAACGGGAACTTGTTGCTCTTGAACATGACTTCGACTCCTTTTCAACGAGAACTTAGCTGCCACGCGCTGATCCGGCGATGATCGGGATCACCAGGTTTCGTGCGGATTTCGGCTAAACCGCACAAATCCAGACGCCATCACCGTCGGTGATGCGCGCGTCTGCATCAATACGAACGAACGCGCCTTCGCGTTTCACGGCCACAACCGTGCGGCCTTCAATGGCGAGCTCGGCGGGCGTACGCCCGATCGCATCCTCGACGCGCAGGACGCGCCGGTGTTCTTCGCGGACACGTGCGTGCTTGCCGAGGAGTTTGGCGGAAAGCATCTGGCCGGAGACGTCGGCGATCGACAGCGCGTAGTCCGCGCCCGCGCGATGAATGCTGTCGAGATTTCGCGAGTGATTCACGCGCGCGATGATCGGCACATCCGGCGCGAGATCGCGCGCGATCACGGTGGCGAACAATGTCGAGTCATCGCTGTCGAGTGCGAGCAGCAATGCGCGCGCTTCGGTGATGCGCGCGCGTTCGAGCACGGAGGAATCGAGCACGTCGCCGACGCAATCGACATTCCTTCCCGCGTGTCGCTCGATCACGCGCACGTCTTCGCCGACGTCGGTGAGCAGCTCGTGCACTTTGCGACCGACTTCGCCGAACCCGGCGATGAGAAACGCGCCTTCGTTGTGCAACAGACGCGTGCCGAGGATGTGCGCGGATTCTTCGAGCGCGTCATGCATGCCGACGAGCTCGAGCACCGCACCCGGTTCGAGAAGCGTGTCCTTCGTGCAGCGCGTGATGAGACGGCTGCGATTCCAGATGCCGACGATCGTCGCCGGCAGATTCGCATCGCCCAAAGGTTTGCCCGCGAGCGGCAACGTCGAGTGCACACGCACTTCACGGCGCACGATGCCATCGACACCTTCGAGACCCGGAAGCCGCGGACTCAGTCGATCGCTGCCATGCGCCGCAAGCGCAGCGGCGACGATGTGGCGCGGCGTGTAAACCGCGGTCGCGCCTGCGAGCTCCATCGGCTTGCGATGCGTGGGATCTTCGACGAACGCGTAGATCTCGCGCGTGAATCCGAGTTGCCGCGCGCGAAGAATCATCGCCGCGTTCTCGCGATCATCGCCGTTCGTCACGAGCGCACGCGCCTGCATCAGGCGACAGACATCGAGCGCGTCTTCATCGGAGCGCGTGAACACCACGGCTTGTTGCTGCTCGAGCACCGCGCGGGCGCGTGATTCATCGGTCTCGACGACGAGCGTCGGTACGTTCTCCGTGCGCAGTCGTCGCAGCAGCGTTTCGACCGCGGGTCCGAAGCGAAAGATGATCACGTGATTCGCGAGCTTGTCGCTCGCGGCTCGCGGCACACGTTCCTCGAATCGCTCTTCGAGGAACGGCACGAGGTAAATCGGAATGATCAGAAACATCAGGAACACGCCGACGAACTGCACACCGACGACGAGAATCACCATCGCCGGATGCGACCATTTCGAATCGGCGCCGTAGCCGGTGGTCGACAGCGTTTCGCCCGCCCACTGGAACGATTCCCAGAACGTGCGGCGCTTCCCTTCGAGACCGGCCATGCCCCACTGGTAGAGCAACGCCGTGAGCACGACGAAGGCGATCAAACCGGCGACGAGCAGCACGAGCCGGCGTTGAGGACGGCGCATGAATGTATCGTCTCACACGATGCCGGTGACGCTTCTCTGCCCCGTCCGCAATTGCCACGCGCCGCTCGCGCGCGAAGAGCGACGCTTCGTCTGCGCGAACGCGCACTCGTTCGACATCGCGCGCAGCGGCTACGTGACTCTGCTGCAGCCGCAGGATCGCAAATCGAAAACGCCGGGCGATACGAACGCAGCGGTGCTCGCGCGACGACGCTTTCTCGATCGCGGATTCGCCGATGCGATCACGTCGCGTCTCGTTGCATTACTGCCATTGCAGTCCGGGCAATCGCTGCTCGAAGTCGGATGCGGCGAAGGTCATCATCTCGCCGCGTTTCGCCGCGCGTATGACATCGAAGCACACGGAACAGATCTCTCGGTGCCTGCGATCGAGCTCGCGGCGAAGCGTCATCGCGATGCGTTCTTCACGGTCGCGAATGCGGATCGCTTTCTGCCGTACGCCGATCGCACGTTCGATGCGGTTGCATCGATCACCGCGCGATTGAATGTCGATGAGTTTCGTCGCGTGTGCGCGGGACGGTTGTTGATCGTGATTCCGGGCGCGGAGGATTTGATCGAGTTGCGCGAGGCGGTGTCCGGCGAGCGAGTGGAACGCGATCGCGTGGAGCGCACAATTGCGATGTTTTCCTCGCAATTTCGCCTGATTTCGCACGAAACGATCACGCATCGCGCGAGGCTCGATCACGACGCGATGGTGGAGGTGATGTCGTCGTCGTATCGCGGTTTGCGCATGCGGGAACGCGAGCGGCTCGATGCTCTCGATGCGATGGACGTGACGTTCAGCCGAGACGCGCTCGTGTTCGAGTAAGAGGAGCGCCGACGTCTTCGTCGGCTGGCCCGGCGACGTCACGTCGCCGTTGTGTTTGACGGCGGCGCGGACGCCGCCAGGCCAGCCGGTGTGGACACCGGCGCTCCGTTTAAAAGGAAATGTTTCTCACGTAGTGGCAGGTGTATCCATTCGGATTCTTTTGCAGGTAATCCTGGTGATACGCCTCGGCCGTCCACCACTCCTTCGCAGGCACGATCTCCGTCACGACGGGACGCTTCCACGCGCCCGACTTGTCCACCTGCGCTTTCACGCGCTCCGCGATCTGGCGCTGCTCTTCATCGTGATAGAAGATCGCCGAGCGATACGACGTACCGACGTCGTTGCCCTGCCGATTCAGTGTCGTCGGGTCGTGCAGCTTGAAGAAGAAATCGAGAATCTCTTCGTACGTGATCCGTGCCGGGTCGTACGTAATGCGCACCGCCTCGGCGTGGCCTTCGTGATTCTGATACGTCGCGTTCTTCACGCTGCCGCCGGTGTAGCCGACTTCCGTGTCGATCACGCCGGGCATCTTGCGAATCAACTCTTCGACACCCCAGAAGCAACCGCCCGCGAGCGTCGCCACTTTGTAGTTCTTCGGATCGGTCGCCTGCTTCGGATCGAACAGCTTCGCGTACTCGCCGTAGCCTTCCGCTTCGAGCTTCGCCGCGGGGACGAATCGCATCGACGCGGAGTTCATGCAGTAACGCATGCCGGTCGGTGCAGGACCGTCATCGAATACGTGACCGAGGTGAGAGTCGGCGTTCTTCGAGCGCACTTCGGTGCGGGACATGAAGAACTTTCGATCCGTCTTCGTCACCACGTTTGCGGGAGCGAGCGGACGCGTGAAGCTCGGCCAGCCCGTGCCGGAATCGAATTTATCGAGCGATGAGAACAGCGGCTCGCCCGACACCACGTCGACGTAAATGCCGGCCTCGTGATTGTCCCAGTACTCGTTGCGGAACGGCGGCTCCGTGCCTTCCTTCTGCGTCACGTCGTACTGGAGCGCGGTGAGCTTCTGCTTGAGCTCCGCGTCGGACGGTTTGTGGAACTGCGACATCGATCCTCCTTTGACTTCGCTGGCGGACGCAATGGGCGTTTGGGCCGACTGCGATTGGGCGCAGCCGATGAGGAGAACCAGGACTGTGGGTATGAATCGGGACTTGAGAAAGACCACCGCGTGCCTCCTTGTGCAGTAACGAACGAATTCGCCACGTGCGCTATTCGATGCCGGAGGCGCGCGATGGTTTCAGATCCTGCCGTCCGCGAAGCGATCAGCGCTGCCGGCCGTACCGGCCATAGCCGCGTTCGTATCGCTCACGATCATTGCCGCGATCTGAACCGTAGTTCTGATCGCGATCGTAGCCGCGGTCATAACTCGATTCGTATCCATATCCGCGATCGTACCCTCCGCGATTGAACTCGCGCGGCTCGCCGTACATCCCGCGATCGTAATCACGCGGACCGCCGTACATGCCACGATCGAATTCGCGCGGACCGCCGTACATCCCGCGATCGAAATTGCGGTCGTAGTCGCCGCGACTGAAGTCGCGTCCGCCCCGGTCGAGTCCGCGATCGAAATCGCGCGCATCGCGATTCCATCGCATCCCGGATTCACGATCGATATCGCGCCGCGGTCCTTCGTATCCTCTTTCGAAGCGATTCGGATCCATCCGATAGAAGAATCGCGTGTCGCGCGCGTTGTGGCGATACGCATCGGACTGCCAGCGATCGCCACCACCGCGATCGGGGTCCGACAGTTCGTGCTCGGGGTCGTACGAGCCGATGAAGCGCTCTCGGTCACGAGGTCTCCACATGTGCACTTCTCCTTTCGACGAGGAGAAGTGCACAGGGCACACCTGATTTCGACTCAATGACGTGCCGCGCGACGACGACTCGATGCAACCTGGAGATCGGCGACGATGCCTCGCGCTTCACCGCACCCGTTCGTCACCTTCACCCAGAACTTCGTGCTCTTCACAACCGATGGCGTGAATGACGCCGAGTCCGTTCCGACCGGCTTTGTCGTGTCGCCGAGCTCGCCTTCGTACCACTGGAAATGCAGCACCGGCGTGCCGGTCGCGTTCGCATTCATCGTCACGCTCTCGCCGGACTTCACGTCGCGCGGAACCACGATCTCCGCGGGCAACGCCGGCGCGACGCATTCGCCTTCGACACTCACGACGACGGTGCGCGTAGAGATCTCACCGCACGCATTCGTGAGCGTCGCCCAGAACGACGATGAGGTGAGAATCGGTCCGGACGAAACCGTTGCGCCGGTGCCGAGGGGATTCGATTTGTCGGGAGCGGTACCTCGGTACCACTGTACCGTGGTGTTTTCTCCGGTAAATACCACGGTAAGATTCGTCGGAGTGCCCGCGCTCACGGTGCGATCCTCCGGCTGCGTCGTGATCAGCGG
Source organism: Thermoanaerobaculia bacterium (assembly GCA_051953135.1). Lineage (GTDB taxonomy): Bacteria > Acidobacteriota > Thermoanaerobaculia > Gp7-AA8 > Gp7-AA8 > QHVT01. The sequence continues at coordinate 6,150 of JBQCJC010000046.1, forward strand.
GAGACTGCACGACTCATCGACGTTCACCGTCACGGTACGCGTCGAGATCTCGCCGCACGTATTCGCGAGCGATGCCCAGTACTGCGTCGTGGTTTGCAGCGGACCGACAGTCGCCGCGATCCCTGCTGGCAACGGCGTCGATTTGTCGGGCGCAACGCCCTGGTACCACTGAATCGCAATCCCTTCGCCGGTGATGCCGACGCTCAGTTGCGTGAAGCCGTTCTTCGGAATCGTGCGATCCGCGGGTTGCGTCGCGATCACCGGCAACTGACACGGCGCGACGACGACGAGCTCACTCGCCTTCGACGTGCCGCACGAGTTCGTGACCTTGGCCCAGAACTGCGTGAGCGTGCTCACGACCACCACGAGCGTTTGTCCCTCGCCGACTTTCGTCGCCGACGGACTGCCGGGATTCGAGCCGCGATACCACTCGAACGTAAGTCCGCCGGTTGACGACGAGACCGCATTGACACTCAACGTCCAGTTCGTGCCCGCGCCGGTTGCGGTCGGAGTTCCGACGACGACATCCGGACACGCGTTGACCGTGATCTGCACGGCGTTGCTGTCGACGCTGCCGCACGAGTTGGTCACGCGCACCCAGACGTTTGCGGACGCATTGAGCGTGATGCTCGGCGACGACGACGTCGCACCACCGATCGGTTGCGACGTGTCGCCGCTGTTCCCGATGTACCACTGGTACGACAGCGGCGACGTTCCGGTCGCCGTCACACTGACTTTCACCGCAACGCCGATCGACGTCGACTTCGGCTGCGGCTGC
>JBQCJC010000047.1:0-4330 GCA_051953135.1 Thermoanaerobaculia bacterium
ATCACCATCGACGGCAAGGATTTTCTGCCGAGCGTCGAGTGCATTCTCCCGTGTCCAACCGTCATCTCGTTCGGCGGAATCGACGTTCCGTTGAAAGGGGAGAGCGATGGCCATCTGATCGTGCTGACACCACCACATGCCGCGGGTTCGGTGGACGTGAGCGTGAGTGTGGCCGGCGAAACGCCCGTGACGCTTCCGAATGCGTTCACGTTCACGCACGCGGTCGAAAGCGATTTTGAATCTGTGCTCGTGCCGGTTTACGCGGCTGTGCCGGTGAATGGTGCAGTCAACACGCGCTGGAAAACGGATTTGTGGCTGCGCAATGCAGGACCGGATCCCGTGACGATGGCGCCGTGGTCGTGCGGCGCGTCGACCTGTGTTCTCGAAACGTCGTCGATGCTGTGGGTGAAGCCGCAGACCACTCTGCATGATGCGTTATCGTCCGTCGCTGAGAATCCGAGCCGGATCGTCTATCTCGGAAAAGATCAGGCCCCTGACGTATCGCTTTCGATGCGTCTCGTCGATTTGAATCAATCCGCGATTTACGCCGGAACAGAGATTCCGATCGTGCGCGCGCCGTCGTTGCGTGCGACGACTCTGCAACTCCTCAATGTTCCGTTCCATCCTGCCTTTCGCCTCCTGTTGCGCGTCTATGACACCGCGCTTCCTGCCGCTTCATTTCGCGTCAACATCTATCCCGTGAATGACGATGCGGCGTCTCCGATCACATCCTTCGAGCTCGTCGCGCGAACGGATCAAACAGGCTCGTTCCGCGACGTTGCGGCCTATGCCCAGGCCGACCTGCGAGCGGCGCTCGGCAATTTGCCGTTGCCGGAGTCTTCGCGCATCGAAATCGTGCCTTTGCAGGAGGGCAGCCGCTTCTGGGCGTTCGTGAGCATCACGAACGATACGACCCAGTTCGTCACGCTCGTGACGCCGCAGTGATCGTTCCTACGCGAAAATTTGCATAACAAGCGTTCGGTATGACGCTTTAGTGACGTTTCGAGAACGATTCTGTTGTGTTTGCTAGTGCATAGTCCGCTGCCAAATTTCCCGCCGATCCATCTGTAACCCAGTCCACCCAGGAGGAAGAGAGTGCATTTTCCAGCTCCGTCACGGTGGCGAGCCGCGTTAGCCGTGTTCGCTTTGGTTGCCAGCGCATTCACCATTTCCGCCCAAATGGCGACTCCCGTCGTCCGGCCTGCTTCGATCCGAATGATCGACGTCCGTGTCAACGCGAAAGAGGAATTCCGGAACGCGATGACCGAGCGCCCTGGTCTTCAGACGCAGGGCACGCAACGCGCGACCACCGCACTGAAGTCGATGACCGACGCGCTCGGAGCCACGAAGCGCACGATGCCGGGACTCGACGTACGGTTCTCGGCGATCACGGGCGCGCCAACGCTCGTGCGAAACAGCCGAGGAGCGCTGACGAAGGCTTCGGCGGCGAACAATGAAACGATTGCTCGCGCGTTTCTCCGCAGCCACGGCGATCTTTATGGCCTCTCGAGCGCGGACGTGTCGGACCTCGTGGTCGTCGGTGACAGCAAGGGTGGTCGCAGCGGCTTGCGCATGTTGCGCGTCGAGCAGCAGATCAACGGCCGTCCCGTGTTCCAGAGTGACACGCGCATTCTCATCGATCGCGATGGCCGCGTCGTGAGCACGGCCGGTGCGATGGTGCCGCATGCGCGCAGCCTCGTTCCGGCCATCAATGACGAAGCGCTGATCTCTGCAGCCCAGGCGGTATCGCGTCTTCTCGCGGCCGAAGGACGCACCGCGGACGCATCGCTCTTCTCGCCTTCATCGTCGAGCCCGACGGGCACCGGTGTGTGGAAGCAACTGGACGAGACCGATGAGTATGTCGCGGGCACAGTGTTCGCGCGCGAAGTGCTGTTTCCGATCGCGCCGGGCGCGCTCGTTCCGGCGTGGGCTGTCGTCGTGTTCACCTCCGGCGATGCCGACTGGTACGCGATCATCGATGCCGAGCACGGACATCTCCTCTGGAGAAAGAACATTCGCGCAAGCGTCTCGGCGCACGATGCACGATTCCGCGTGTTCGTTCAGGCGGACGGAGTCACTCCCGCCGATAGCCCCGCTCCTGCTTCACCGAACCTCGTGACTCCGGGCTCGGGAACGCAGTTCGCCTACCTGCCGCCGACGATCGTCGCGATGCACACGGCGATGGACGCGGCGGCCAGCCCGAACGGATGGATCGACGATTGCCCGGGTGGCGTCTGCACTGCCAACGAAACGCAGACACTCGGGAACAACGCGCTCGTCTGCCTCGATCGAACCGTCGGGGGAGCAAACACCAACGTCTGCGATACCGATGCGAACAGCGTTCTCGATGGCAACGGTCGTCCGACCGGCAATCCTGATGCGAATTCGCGTAACCGCGATTTTCTCGGGACGAGCGTTCGCGATTTCGACTCGACGTTCACGCCGCCGCCGCAAACGACGGCAGCCGATGCGGAGGTCGGTCAGAACACGACCGGCACGGGTGCGGCCTTCAACGTCTTCCGTCGTGGCGCAGTGACGCATCTTTTCTACATCACCAACTGGTACCACGACAAACTCTTTGCCCTTGGCTTCGACGAAGGTGCCGGCAATTTCCAGCAGACCAACTTCAGCGGCATGGGGCTCGGCGGCGACCGGGTTCTCGGCGACGCGCAGGATGGCAGCGGCACGAACAACGCGAACTTCGCGACGCCGCCGGATGGCGTTTCCGGTCGTATGCAGATGTACCGCTTCACCGGCCCGACCAGCGTCGATCGTGACGGCGGTCTCGATGCCGAGATCGTGATGCACGAGCTGACGCACGGCACGAGCAATCGTCTGGTCGGCAACGGCGCGGGCCTCAACTGGGATCCCGCGAGCGGCATGGGCGAAGGATGGAGCGACTTCTACGCGCTCTCTCTTCTCAACAACACCAATGCCGATGATCCGAATGGCCAGTACGCCTCCGGCGGATATGCGACGTACAAGCTCATCGCCGGATATCAGGACAACTACCTCTACGGAATTCGCCGCTTTCCATACAGCACGAACCACAGCGTCAATCCGATGACGTGGGCAGACGTCGATGACGTCACGATCAGTCTCGCGGGCGGTATCGCTCCCTCGCCGGTGAACTTCAACGACAACGGCGGTATGGAAGTGCACAACATCGGCGAGATCTGGGCGCTGACGCTGTGGGAAGTGCGCAGCCGCATCATCGCTGATCCCGCGGGTGCAAATGGCGATGTGCCGACCGGCAATCAGACCACTCTGCAACTCGTCACGGACGCGCTGAAGATGACTCCGATCGATCCGTCGTTCGTCGAGGCGCGCGACGCAATCCTCGACGCCGACTGCGCGACGAACGCGTGCGCAAATGAGGGCTCGATCTGGGGCGGCTTCGCGGACCGAGGTCTCGGATGGGGTGCGACCACGCCTTACAACGTTGCGTTCGGCTACACCGCCGCGCACATGGGCGTACACGAGTCGTTTTCGTCGCCGTACCTCGATGTTGTGTCGAGCGCCAACGTCGCGATCGACGACAGCGCGAGCAACAACAATGCGTCGATCGATCCGGGTGAGGCGATTCGCCTGACCGTGTCGCTGTTCAATCCGTGGCGCGGCGCAAGCTATGCGGTCGCGAGCGCAACCGGCGTCCTGTCGACGACCACGCCCGGCGTCACCATCTACGACAACAGCGCGACGTGGGGTGCCATCGGGCCGCAGACAACCACCGCCGCGAGCGACACGTTCCTCATTTCGCTCGACACGACCGTTGCCTGCGGCAGCAGCCTCGACTTCACACTCACGACCACGTCCACCCTCGGAGTCACCACGACGACATTCACATTGCGCGTCGGCAACGCCAACGGTACGGACTCCGTCGTTACGTACACCAGGGACACCACACCCGATCTCGCGATTCCGGACGGACGTCCGCGTGCGGTCTTCGATTCGATGACCATCACCGACGACTTCGAGATCGCTGATCTCGACTTCCGTGTCGACAGCGTCACGCACACCTTCACCGGCGATCTCACGTTCATGCTGCGTTCGCCGGGAGGCATCGGCGTCGATCAGGTGGCCCTCATCGGTGGTCTTACCGACGGCGGCTCTGGCAACGACATCGTCAACATGGTCGCCGACGATGACGTCGCAAGTACCGCTGCGAATGACATGGTGCAAGTGACGGCGGCAGGGGCGCCGTACACCAAGTCGTGGCTGCCGGTATTCAACGCGCCATGGACGACCCTGGCCGGCTTCCCGGCGCCGGATGCGGTTGGAACCTTCTCCCGTCTCGACGGCACGAGCACGAAAGGCACGTGGACGGTCG
>JBQCJC010000048.1:0-5013 GCA_051953135.1 Thermoanaerobaculia bacterium
CAGCTCGTCGATCGAGTACGCGTTCTCGATCGAGAGCATCGGCGGTTCGTGAATGACCGTCGCGAAACTCTCGATCGGCGCGCCGCCGACGCGCTGGCTCGGCGAATTCGGATCGAAGAGCTCGGGATGCTCGAACTCGAGTTTCTCGAGGCGGCGGAGCATCTGATCGAAGTCGTAATCGCTGATCTCCGGCTTCGCCTCGACGTAGTAGAGACGGTTGTGGCGCTCGAGCTCCGCGCGAAGCTGTTCAATTTCCTTCTTCGGATTCATGCTGGCCGCGAAAGATATCGTGATCGGTCGACGATCTTTTCGAGGAAGTGCATCGCGCGCAGACGAGCGTCGAGCTGTTGCAAAAATTCGCGCCGGCCTTTCACGAGATTCAAATTGAGCGCGACGAAACGCATGCCTCGTCTTGTGTCGAAGTAGACGATGAGCCGGTCGCCGCCCTGCATCTGTTCGGTGCCGCGGATCGCATCCCAATTCACGACGCGCGATCGGAATTGATGCAGCGGACGCAAAACCATCGACGATTCACCAATTTCTGCAACCGGGCGCCGCGTGCCGAGCCAGACCTTCAGTCCGCCGATCCACAGCGTGCCGATGTACACCCACACGAAGCGCTCGCCGATCCAGCCATAACGTGCAGACGGAACAACGAGAAGCGTAATCACGATGACCGCGCTGACGAATGCGGAGACGAGCACGATCGAAGCACCGGCGCGTCGCACCCAGGGGCGGAAGGGAAAAACTGACGCGTTCGCGTTTGTTGCGTCTGGTGCAAATGTCGGAGAAGTCATGGTTGCGGCAGCTCGGATGAACGCTTACTCTTGATCGGGTTCGCGACCATACCTCAGGTCGGTACGTCGTTTGCGTACTGATCGTTACGAGAGTCACGACATAAACGCTTCGATGCCAGTACACAAACTCGATGGTACCGGACGACGCATCCTCGTCATCGATGACGACCTCGCCATCCGCGTGCTTTTGCAGGCCGTACTGAAGCGCATGAAGTTCGAGGTGGAGCTCGCGGAAGATGGCGCGGCGGGTCTCGATCGGCTCGCCGAAGATCGCCCGTACGATCTCGTGCTCCTCGATCTCATGATGCCGCGCCTCAACGGCTACGAGTTCATCGAACAAATCGGCCAGCGCTACTCCGGCGCACAACGCCCGCACATCATCGTCTTCACCGCCGCGGGCAAACGCGGCGTCGAGAAGATCCCGGCCGCGTCCGTCTGCAATTCGATTCTCAAACCGTTCGATCTCGACACATTCATCGAGATCATCGGCGAGTGTCTGCAACGGAATCACGACACGGTGAGTGAGGCGAGCTCTTAGCGCTTCGCGTGTTTCGGCAGGGGATTCTTCAACGCCCAGTCGAACTGCCGCAGCATGCCGAGCACGATCGTCGCTTCCCGCTCATCCAACTCTGCACGCGCAACGATCGCGCGCAACTCGTCGTAGATGCGATCGGGATTGTTCTCGTGCAGAAATCCAATCGACAACAACAGCTCTTTCGCGCGCTGATGGATGCGCTCGAGCGCCGCGGCCTCGGGCAAATCGCGTGATGAAGGCTTCGGCGTGATCGACGAAAGCTCGTAGCAGAAGACGCAGATCGACTGTGCGAGGTTCATCGTCGGAAAGCGCTCGTTCGTCGGAATCGAGACCGTGTGCTGACAGAGCGCGAGCTCTTCGCGCGTGAGTCCGCTGTCTTCGCGACCAAACACCAGCGCGAGCGTTTGCTCGTCCTGCAGCGATGCGAATTTCTCCGCGAGCGTCGGCGGCGTGAACGTCACCGGCGTCGTGCGTCCGCGCATCGAGGTCGTCGCGACCGTGACGTGCGCGTCGCCAATCGCATCGGCGAGCGTCGGCACGAGGCGCACGCGTTCGAGAATCTCGTCTGCACCACTCGCCCACCAGCTCGACACCGGCAGCAGTTGCGGATGCGAGCCCGCGATCCACAGCTCGTCGAAACCGAAATTCAGCATCGCGCGCGCGGCGGCGCCGACGTTGCCCGCTTCCTGCGGTTCGACCAGAACAACGCGCAGCTTCGCCATCACACGCTCCGCAGCGCGTCGAGCATCGCATCGACGTCCGCTTCGCTCGTGCGTGGATTCATCATCGTCACGCGCAGCACGCGCACGCCGCGAAGCACGGTGGTCGTGATCCACGCGCGGCCACTGCGAATCAAACGTTCGCGCAGATCGGCGTGTTGTTCGTCGCTGAGTCCGCGCTTGCGGAAGCAGAGGATGTTGAGCATCGGCTCGTGCATCGCTTCGAAATCGTCGGACGCAACGATGCGCTCGTAGAGATAGCGCGCCATGTCCGATGTGCGCTCGAGTGCGTTCACGATCGGAACGACGCCGCCCGACTTCAACACGATCCACAACTTGATCGCGTCGGCGCGCTTGGAGCACTGGATCGTGACCTCGCCGAGATTCTGGCCGCCGCCGTGGAAGAGATACGGCGCGTCCGCTTCGAACGCGCGCCGCAGCCACACGCCGTCGCGCACGAGAATCGTGCCGAGGGAGAGTGGCATCCACATCATCTTGTGCGGATCCCACGAGAACGAGTCGGCCTGCGCGAGTCCGCGAACGAGATGCGAGAAGCGCTCGCTCAATAGCACCGACGCACCATGCGCGGCGTCGACGTGCAACCACGTGCGGTACTTGTCGCGCAGCAATGCGATCTCGTCGAGCCGGTCGAATGCGCCGGTGGCTGTGGATCCTGCGGTTGCGACGATCGCGAGCAACGCCGCGTCATCACGCGCATCGACCGCGGCGAGTATTTCTTCGAGCGCATCGACATCCATGCGATGCGCTGCGTCCGTCGGAACTTTCAACACATCGATCGCGGGAATGCCCATGATCGCGCCGGCGCGGGCGATCGAGTAATGCGCATCCGCGGAGGTGACGAGCACGGGACGTTTGCCGATCGTCTCGTCATCGGCGTTGAATCGCGCACGCGCCGCGAGCAGGCCGGTGAGATTCGCGGCAGAGCCGCCGGAAACCGCGGTGCCGAGCGCGGTATCGGGATACCCGGCGAGACTCGCGAGCCAGCGAATGATTTCCTTTTCGATCGGCGTCGCGATCGGACTCATCTCCCACACGGCCGTCGACTGATTGAGCATCGAGATCAGGAGATCCGCGAGCGCCGCCTCATGAATCGGCGGACAAACCTGATGCCCCATGTACGACGGGTGATGCAGTTGAATCGACGAATCGGCGACGAGTCGCGCAAGCTCGATCGGCGTCGATGGCGTATCGCCGAGACGCACGAGTTGCGCGATCTCTTCTTCGGGACGCCACGCGACGACCGGGCGATCGGCAATGTGATCGACGTGATCGAAGAGCAGATCGACGAGCTCGTGCGCGAACTGGCGGGATGTTGCGGTGTCGGTCATCAGACCGCGGATTCTAGTCTCGCTTCACACCGGTTCCGTCGGATTGAACAAGTCGATCAGCGCCGCCCACGCCTGCATGTAGCGCTCGGTGCTCACGCGAAATTTGCGCTCGCCTTCTTCGACGTACACCCAGCCGCCTTGTTCGAAGATCACGATCGACCAGCCGTCGTCACCGCTGTCGGTGTACGGCTCGTCGAATGTGCCGAGAGGAACGTCGGCGGCGACGAAGTGGCGGAGATCGCGATCCGCGTGTTCCCACTCCGGAAACCACGCGAGGCGGCCATGGGCCGCACTCGCGTATTCGATGCGATGGTCATCAGTGATGCGCACGGAAAAATCGTCAGCGATCGGATACTCGTTCATCGCGACGATTATGGCTCGCGACAGGTGAAGCACGGCATGTCACGGCCGCCGCCACTCGGCGTGACGATCGTGACCTGTTGCGTTTCGTTGTTCGTGATCGTGACGAACGCCCACGTGAGCGTGTTGAACGCGGGCTCGATGTAAATCGCGGAACGTTCGCCTTCCGTACCCGCGGGCAGATCGAGCTCCGCGTATGCGGGCTCCACGATCGTCTCGCCCGGCGCGTACTCGACGCTCTCGGTCTTCTCTGCGCTCGTGGAGGCGTTGACGATGTGCACCCACGAATGGAGCGGATCCGAGCCGTATGGCTCGATCGCGTACACGCGCAGTTTCACGCGGTATTTCGGATCGCGCGGAACATCGGGCAACACGAGGGTCGTATTGCGTTGCATGTCGCGCTCGCGCACGACCGGAATCTGCGTGCCGTACGTATCGGCAACGCGCGAGATGTCGCGCACGCGCAGCGAGAACGAGAGCGCGTTTGCATCGTCACGCGGTGCGATCAGCAATGCGCCGTGAGGAAAGTCGCCGCCGTAGTACGACGTGTATGAATTCGGCGACAGCCGATCCGTGCCGCACGGAGACGTGACGCAGGAGATCGGCGCAATGTTCGGTCCGAGGTCGGCGTACCAGAAATTCGGATTCGCGAAGACGACCTCACTCACCCAGTGCGAGCCGTTCGCGCCGCGCAGGTCATCGAGCACCGGAAACAGAATGCGCTCGTACAGCGAGGCATCGAGTCGATTGGTGTACGCGACGGCGAACGCATGTCTCTCGATCGCGTCGCCATACTGCAACTCGATGTCGACCAGTCCCGGCTCCTCGCGCGGCGGCGGTGTGAACCACGCATAGAGACCGTTCGCGTCGGTCTTCGCATCCGTCACCACCACACCGCCGACGCGAATCGTCACGCCGTCGCACGTGCCGCTGCAGATCGACTGGAAGTTCGTGCGATTGATGCGCATGCGCGTGTGCGAATTTTCATCCGCACCCGCGGGCAGCACGGACGGATGCACTTCGAGCGTCTTCGCTTCGCCGCTGCGCACGAAGAACTCGCGCGTCGCGTAGACGAAATCGACGCCTTGCTCGAACACCTCGACGCGATAGCGACCCGGCGGCAGAGGATCGATGCGCGTCGCGCGAATGAATTGAATCGGAGGATCACAAGGCACCGCAAACGTTGAGACTTCGATCTTAATCACCGAACCAACGCGAGTCGTGCTCAACGTCTCGCCGCCGCAGTAGGTCGC
>JBQCJC010000049.1:0-6922 GCA_051953135.1 Thermoanaerobaculia bacterium
CGTGCATCTCATCGCGGAGCGAGTGCTGCGCACCCTCGGCGGCACGGTCCTTCACGCGCACGACGGCGCCGAAGCACTCGACATCGCGCAAACGTTGCGGCCGGATCTCATCATCACCGACGCGCTGCTGCCGAAACTCGACGGCCGCGAGCTCTCGCGCATCGTCAAGACTGATCCCGAAACGCAGGACAGCAAACTCGTCGTGATGACCGGCTTGTACAAAGGCCGCCGTTATCGCGACGAAGCATTCAGGACGTTCCACGTCGACGAGTACGTCGAGAAACCGGTCTCCGCACCCGCACTGCGCGCGATCGCCGAAAAGCTTCTCGGCATTCCTTCGGAGATCGCATCGTGAGCCGGCCGAAACCTCGCAAACCAGCGAACGAAGAAGAGCGCCTGCGCATCGTTCGTGATTTCACTCAGCACGCGCGCGACTTCACTGCGGTCGCGGATCTCGCGGCGACGATCTGCGCGGCACCGGCAGCGATGCTTTCGGTGCTCGACTCCGACCGCGCATTCACGATCGCACAGTACGGTACCGAGCCCGCCACGGCGGATCGCAACGACAGTTGTTGCGCGCATGCGATTCACAGCGATCAGCTGTTCGAAGTCCCGGATGCGCTCGAAGACTTTCGCTTCGTGGAAAATCCGTTCGTTCTCGGCGAACCTTACCTTCGCTTCTACGCCGGCGCGCCGCTCATCACGAGCGACGGCTACGCCATCGGCGCGCTTTGTGTCATCGATCGCATTCCGCGCGTGCTCACCACCGAGCAACGAAAAGCACTGATGAAAATGGCCGCGCACATCGTCGCGATCTACGAATCCGATCGCGCGCGGCGCGAGGCGGAGAAACGCTTCGATGCCTTCATGAACAACAGCCCCGCGATAGGCATGATCAAAGACGCGCAGGGGCGCTTCACGTTCGTCAACGACACGTTGCTGCGTCATCGCGGCAAACAACGCGAAGAGCTTCTCGGCGTCGTCGAGCTCAATGACTCCGATCAACTCGTGCTCGCGCACAACCAAAGCCTGCGCGTCGTGGAGACCGATCGCGGCGCCGACGGACGCGAGACTCACTGGCTGATGCACAAGTTCCCGATCCGCCGCAGCGACGACACGATCTCGCTCGGCTCGTTCGGTGTGGATGTCACCGATCGCATCGCGCTCGAGATCGAGCTCGCCGATGCACGCGACGCGGCGATCGCATCAGCGCGGCAGAAGTCGGAGTTCCTGGCGATGATGAGCCACGAGATCCGCACACCGATGAACGGCGTCCTCGGCATGCTGGGCGCGTTGCTCGACTCCGAGCTCACCGAGGATCAGCGCGATGTGGCTGAGACCGCGAAAGAAAGTGCAGACGCGCTGCTCACGCTGCTCAACGACATCCTCGAGTACTCGAAGATCGAAGCAGGCAAGCTCGGATTCGAAACCTCCGATTTCGATCTGCGCGCCGCCATCGACAGCGTCATCGATCTGCTCGCGGAGAACGCGCGCACGAAGCACCTCGCGCTGCGTTGCGACATCGCGTCGAATGTGCCGAGGCGCGTGCGCGGCGACGCGGGACGATTCCGCCAGGTGCTGGTGAATCTCCTCGGCAACGCGATCAAGTTCACGCAGCGCGGCAGCGTCATGCTGCGCGTCTCGCGCGATTCGGATGAACGTCTGCGCTTCGCCGTCATCGATACCGGCATCGGCATTCCTGCCGAAGCGCAGAGCAAACTCTTCGCGCCGTTCGTGCAAGCCGATTCCTCCACCACGCGCCGCTTCGGCGGCACGGGACTCGGCCTCGCAATCTCACGCCGTCTCGTCGAGATGATGGGCGGAGAGATCGGTCTCGTCAGCACGCCGGGCGCAGGATCGACATTCACCTTCACCGTTGCGTTCGAGCGTGCGCAGGAACCGATGCCGATCGAAGTGCCGCGCATCGCCGCGCCGACTCGCATTCCTCCGCAACGCACGCCGCGCGCGCGGCTGCTGCTCGCGGAAGACAGTCTCGTGAATCAGAAAGTCGCGGTGCGCATGCTCGAGAAGCTCGGCTATCGCGTCGATCTCGTCTCGAACGGACGCGAAGCCGTCGAAGCCGTGCATCGCATGCCGTACGACCTCGTGCTGATGGATTGCCACATGCCGGAGATGGATGGCTTCACCGCCACGCGTCTGCTGCGCGCGCAACTGCGCTCGCCCCTGCCGATCATCGCGCTCACCGCGAGTGCGATGCAGGAGGATCGCGATCGCTGCCTGCAGTGTGGAATGGATGATGTCCTCACCAAGCCCGTGCGCGAGCAGGAGCTCGAATCGGTGCTGAAGAAGTGGCTTGCGCAGGATACCGAGGAGGTGCGGAAGGCAGTTTGATAAGCTATCGGCACACTCAAACGCGCGCGCCACTCTCCGCGCGTTCACGATAAGGAGCATTCCGTGCCTAGCTTTCCCGGCGTTGATTACCTGGAGATCGATTCGCTCTTCTCTGAAGAAGAGCTGATGGTGCGTCAGACCGTTCGCGACTTCGTCGACGAAGAGGTTCTGCCCATCATCGAAGAGGCGAATCGCGAAGAGAAGTTTCCGCATCACCTCATTCCGAAGATGGCCGAGATGGGACTCTTCGGCGCGACGATCAAGGAGTACGACCTCCCTGGTCTCAACAACGTCGCGTACGGCCTGATCATGCAGGAGCTCGAGCGCGGCGATTCCGGCCTGCGTTCGTTCGCATCCGTGCAGTCCGGTCTGGTCATGTATCCGATCTACACCTACGGCTCGAAAGAACAGCGCGACTACTGGATTCCGAAGCTCGCCGCCGGTGAAAAGATCGGCTGCTTCGGTCTCACCGAGCCGGACTTCGGCTCCAATCCCGGCGGCATGCGGACGCATGCACGTCGTGATGGAGACTCGTGGGTCCTGAATGGCGCAAAGGCGTGGATCACGAACGGCAGCATTGCGGATGTCGCCGTCGTCTGGGCGAAGTGCGAAGGCACGATCCGCGGCTTCATCGTCGAGAAAGGCACGCCCGGCTTCACCACCGCGTATCACATGGGCAAGTTCTCGCTGCGCGCGTCCGTCACGTCGCAGCTCTTCTTCGAAGACTGCCGCATTCCTCTCGAAAACGTGCTGCCGGAAACGAACGGCCTCAAGTACCCGCTCGGCTGCCTCACGCAGGCGCGCTACGGCATCGCGTGGGGCGTGTTAGGCGCGGCGATGGGCGTCTACAACACCGCGGTTGAATACGCGAAGTCGCGCATTCAATTCGGTGGACAGCCGATCGCCTCGCACCAGCTCGTGCAGAACAAGCTCGCGTGGATGATCACCGAGATCACGAAGGGTCAGCTGCTCGCGCTGCAGGCCGGCCGTCTCAAGGATCAGGGCAAGCTCAAACCGCACCACGTGTCGATGGCGAAGATGAACAACTGCAACATCGCGCTGCAGTGCGCCCGCACCGCGCGCGACATCCTCGGCGCCAACGGCGTGTCGGACGAATACCCGGTGATTCGTCACATGATGAATCTCGAATCCGTCTACACGTACGAAGGCACGCACGACATTCACAACCTGATCATCGGTCACACCGTGACCGGCGTTCCGGCGTACAACCCGCCGATGTCGTCGAAGCAGGAGCAGGAGCTCACGGAAGCGGCCGCGGCTCGCGCTGCTGCGACGAAGTAACGCACTCGTTCGATTCAAAACGAAAGGCTGCGCGATGTTCGTCGCGCAGCCTTTTTGTTTTTTGCGACCGTGCCGGATCAATTCTTCGACATGCAATCTCGCGCAGTCCCGCGTTCTCGAGATCCGGCAACTCCGCTCGCGCCATCGTGATCGCGCTCTGATGATGGCGCGGCATGATCTCCGTGAAGGCGACATCGAAATCACGGCCGCTGGCGTTCTCCAGCCGCGTCATCGCCGACTGCATCTCGGACTCCGGCATCATCCCCGGCATCGACATCATCTCGCTCATCGGCGTCATCGGTGCGTCGCCGCGCAGACTCTGCAGCTCGCCGATCTCGCGCTGCTGATCGTCGATCATGCGCTGGGACATCGTGCGCAATTCCGCGCTCGCCGCTTTCTGCACGGCCATCTGCGCCATGCGCACACCGTCGCGATGATGCTGCGCCATCGCGTCGGCGAACATGCGGTCCGCGAGCACGACGAGAGCATTGCGTTTCATACGGTTCCTCCGCCCCGCGCGCAGCGAAGTGCATGCGGCGTCAACACGCGGCAGTTGTCCCGGTAGCTCTTCTGCTAGAGTGAGCGGCGCAAATTTCCGAGAGAACGGAGCGTCATGGAATCGAGTCTTGAAATTGGCTTCCTGCGCGCGGCTGAGAAAGCGGCAATCGCCGCGGCGCGGACGATGGGTTACGGCAAGCGGAAGTACTCGGACCAGGTCGCGGTCGAGGCGATGCGTGAAGAATTGAATCGCCTGAAGATGCGCGGCTCGGTCGTGATCGGCGAGGGCGAGCGCGACAAAGCGCCGATGCTCTACGTCGGCGAGCCCCTCGGTCGCGGCTGGACCGAAGGCGAGATCTACCCCGAAGTCGACATCGCCGTCGATCCGCTCGAAGGCACGAACCTTTGCGCCACCGGCTCGGCGAACTCCATCGCCGTCATCGCCGCCTCTGAAAAAGGCGGACTCCTCAACGCTCCCGACATCTACATGGACAAAATCGTCGTCGGTCCGACTGCAGCCGACGCCGTGTCACTCACCGCATCCGTGCAGGAAAATCTCAATCGCATGGCCGACGCGTTTCAGCGCGACGTCGATGAGCTCACGATCACGGTTCTCGATCGCGAGCGCCATCACGATCTGATCGCGCAGATTCGCGAAGCCGGCGCGCGCATCAAACTGATCACGGACGGCGATCTCTCCGCCGGCATCGCTGCTGCCGTTCGCGGCACGGGCGTGCACGCGGCGATGGGCATCGGCGGCGCACCGGAAGGCGTCCTCACGGCCGCCGCCATGCGCTGCCTCGGCGGCCGCATGCAGGGCCGCCTCCGGCCGCTGGAAAAATGGCAGGAAGATCGTTTGAAATCGATGGGCTTCACCGACGATGAGAAGGTGTACGACACGTCGGAGCTCGCCGCGGGCAACGACATCATCTTCTGCGCGAGCGGCGTCACCGATGGCGATCTTCTGCGCGGCGTTCGCTTCTTCGGCGGCGGCGTGCGCGTCTCCTCGCTGTTCATGGCGCTCAAGTCGAACGTGATCCGCTTCGTCGATACGATCTATCGCGAAGAAGGCTCACGCCTCGCGGTGAGCTTCACGTAGTTTTTTGTTCGCGCCGTAAACGTAAGCGCCGGCTTCAAGCCGGCGCTTTTATTTTCTCTTCGCCTTTCGCAGCGCATCGATCAACGCATCCGGTGGTGGCTCGGGCTTCGGCGTCTCGATCACTTGCGGCTCCGGTTTCGCGGCCCGTGTTTTCCTCATCGTCGTTGGCAATTTCACAGAAGGCACCGGCACTGCCGCAACGAATCGCATTCGTCGCTCCGCCACTTCGAGCAACAACATCACCACAGCAGCGATCAGCAACGGGATGCGCAGCGGCACGTGGCGCGGCGCGCGCGGTACGTCTTTCCACACTTCGCTGACGCGCAGTCGTTCGCGACCGCCACTCGTGCGCGCGATCCGTTCGAGCGCGGTGCGTCCCTCGCCTGCTTTCGTTTGCGCGAGCTCCGGCGAGAACGGCAGCACGACCGGCGGCAGCGTCACGCGACCGAGCCCCGGTGCATCGACCGTCGACAAGTACGTCGTCCCCGCGATGAGCGGAACGTCGATCGCGAGATCGTCCGGTGACGTCCACGACATCGTGCCTTTGTACACGGACGGTGGCGCACCACCCGCGCTCGCGAGTGTCGTGACGCGCGGCGCATCGCGCAACGCGGTCGATGTCCGTTCGGGATCGAGTTGCAACTCGATGTGTGCGACTCCGTTCTCGATGCGCTGACTCACGAACACGTCGTCGGGCATCGGCACGTTACCGCCCGCGGTCCAGCGCGCGAGACTCGCGTAGAAACTTCCGACGTCGCTCCACTGCGCGAACGGTCCGCTCCACTTGCCATCCACTTCGCCCGTGAACGCGAGCACGCGGCCGGCACCCGATTGCCACGAGGCGACGAGCGGCGCGCGATAGTCATCCTTCGTCAGCACGGCCGCGGTTGCACCCTCGCGCAGATACGTGAGGTTGAATCCGCCGACGCTCGGCATCGCGGAGAACGCGCGGCCACTCAGCGAGACGAGACCACCGGTGGCCTGCACCGGCGTCGCCTCTTCGACGAACGTGCTGCGCGCAACGATGAACGTGTCCTGCGCGAAGAGACGCGGAAGTTGCGTCGCATCATCGGTGAAGTAGATGCGGCCACCGCCGCGCATGGCGATGTCGCGCAGGAGGTTGGCGTCCGAGTCGTTTGGAGTGCCGAGTCCGACGACGGTGACGGTGATGTTCGCGGCGCGACACTTGGCCAGTAATTCCTGATACTTGCCCGGCTCTTCGGAATCCGCGGCATCCGCGAGCAGGATGATGTGCCGCGTATCCGAATGCGCGTTGAGCATCATCTCCGCCGACGTCGACAACGCTTCGAAGATGAAGATGCCACCGCCACCGACATCGATACTGAGAATGCGTTTGCGCAAATCATCGCGGCCCGCGATCGGCGCGAGCTCCGCGATGATGTGCGAGCTGCTGTCGACCGCAACCACGCCTAACTCATCGCGTCCGGACATCAAGCCGAGCACTTCGGCCGCGCTGAGATTCGCGAGATCCATCTTCGTGCGGCCGCCCGCCGCGGTCATGCCCATGCTGCCCGAGCGATCCATCGCGATCACGATCGACATGTTCAGCTTGCGATGCTCGCGGCGCAGTTCCATCGACACCGGCATCACCGGATCGAGTGCGGATCGAAAGTACCCCCCCGATGCGTACGAGCTCGTGCCGCCCGTGAC
>JBQCJC010000050.1:0-5575 GCA_051953135.1 Thermoanaerobaculia bacterium
TCGACTTCACCAATGCTCATCGCTCCGGTCGTAACGGCGCGCTTCGTCGCCATCGCGCCATCGACGACATACGCGGAGCGACCGCCGCCGACTTCGAGAAATGCGCCGCGCGGAACTTTCAATACGTTGCGTTTTGACTCGAAGGTGAGTTTCGTCGTCAGACGCTGGTTTTGCTTCAATCCCGCGGGTTGTTCGCCGTCGAAGTCGATGCGCGCATTGACCTGGCTGTTGATGACTTCCGGCGAGACAGCGGTGACGTGTCCCGCGTAAGTGCGATCGCCGAATTCGATCGTGGCCGGAGTTCCGATCGCCGTCTCGTTCGCATACTCCTCGGGTAATCCAACCTCTAATTGCAGCGACGATAAATTCACGACCGTCAGTACCGGCTGATTCGGCGCGACGGCATCGCTGTCCCGCACCGCGATTGTGGCGACCATGCCGTCGAACGGCGCACGAATCGTCAAATCATCGACGCGCTTCTGTAATTCGCTGGCAACGGATTGCTGTCGCAGGACCTGTTGCTCGCGCGTCGTGACTTCGAAGCCGGAGTTTTCTTTCGATAATGCGAGCTCGCTCTTCGCCTGTTCGAGCTCCATCGCCGCAATGCGAACATTGTCCTGTGCGGTCTCATAATCGGCTTTATTGCTGAGGCCTTCTTTGAACGTCGTTTCCACGCGTCCGAGCTGTCGCTTCGCCGCGGCCAATCGCAGCGTCATTAATTCGACCTGTTGTTGCGCGCGTAGTGCGGTCTGACGCGACAGGATCTTCTGTCGATCGAGCTCCGCGCGCGAGGAGAGATATTGCGATTGAGCCTGATCGAGCGCAGCGCGTAATTCTTTCGACTCAATGACCGCGAGCACGTCGCCTTGCTTCACTTGCGCGCCGGCGTGCGCGCGCAGCGTCACGATTCCTTGTCCGGAACTAAAGAGCGTTGGCGACAATGCCGCGACGACGCGCCCTTGCAGACTGAGGTCGCGGAGGAGATCGCCGCGCGTGACAGTCGCATACCGCAACATCGATGCATCGACGGCTTTGTCGGCGCGCGTCCAGCGAAGAATTGCAGGAATTGCCGCGACGATCGCGACGAGGAGAATCACACCGCCGATCGCCATGGCGAGCACACGCGGGTTGCGCTGCGCGACCACGGGGCGATCCATCGAGGAACTGTTCTGAATCATGACCGGCGCCATTAGCGCAACGGAGGTGCCATGGGCCGATAGAGTGTTTTCAGTCAGTTAGCGTGTCCGGCCCGCGTCCGCCGGACAAATGTCCGCGGACACCTGTCCGTGATCGGTGCGCGCGATATGCTTCTCGTCATGAAGACGCGAAATCTCGGTTCGTTGGAAGTCTCGACAATCGGCCTCGGCTGTATGGGGATGAGCCAGTCTTATGGGCCGGCGGATGAACAGGAATCGATTGCCACGATTCATCGCGCGAGCGATCTCGGCATCACGTTTTTCGATACGGCCGAGGTTTATGGACCATTTCACAATGAGGAATTGCTGGGTCGCGCATTACTCGGTCGCCGCAAAGAGGTCGTCATTGCGACGAAATTCGGCTGGCGCATCGAGGATGGGAAGGCGAATGGCCTCAATAGCCATCCCGCGCATATCGTCGAAGTGGTCGACGCGTCGCTGCGGCGTCTGCGTATCGATGAGATCGATCTGCTCTATCAGCATCGCGTCGATCCGGAAGTGAGCATTGAAGATGTCGCCGGAACGGTTTCGCGACTCATCGCCGCGGGCAAAGTACGTCATTTCGGCCTCAGTGAAGCGGGCGAGGACACGATTCGCCGCGCGCACGCGGTGCAGCCGGTGACGGCATTACAAAGCGAATGGTCCTTGTGGGAGCGCAATCTCGAAGAGAAGATCGTTCCACTGTGCCGCGAGCTGAAGATCGGAATCGTTCCGTTCAGTCCGTTAGGCCGCGGATTTCTTGCCGGGAACGTGCAACGCGCGGAGGAGTATCCAGAAGGAGATTTTCGTCGCGGCGATCCGAGATTTCAGGGCGAGAATTTCGATCAGAACATGCGCGCGGCGTCCATTGTGCGCAGGATCGCGACGACGTACGGCGCAACGCCCGCGCAAATCGCGCTCGCGTGGCTGCTGCAGAAAGGCAGCGACGTCGTGCCGATTCCCGGAACGAAGCGTCGTACATATCTCGAAGAAAATGCGGCCGCCGTCAGTATTGCGCTGAATCCAGCGGATGTTGCGAAACTCGATGAGGCGCTCGCGCCCAGTGAGATCTCCGGACCGCGGTACAACGAGAAGACCATGCGCTGGGTGGATCGGTAGCGCACATGCGTTCCGAACGCGACAAGATGCTCGCGGGTGAGCTCTACGATCCGATGGATGAGGAGCTTGTTGCCGCGCGGGAACGTGCTCGCGATCTTTGCTGGCGTCTCAACGCGAAACCGGAACCGAATCGGGAGTTGCTGCGCGAATTATTCGGCAAGGGCGGCGACTCGGTCTGGATGCAGCCGCCGTTTCACTGTGATTACGGCACCAACATCGAATTAGGCGAGCGGGTTTTCTTTAATTTCAATTGCGTCGTCCTGGACGTTTGTCGCGTGACGATCGGTGATTTCACGTTGTTCGGTCCAGCCGTGCAGATTTACACGCCGATGCACCCGTTCAATGCAGCCGCGCGGCGCGAAAAGGAATTCGGAAAGCCGGTGGAGATCGGCTCCGATGTCTGGGTTGGCGGCGGTGCGATCATCTTACCTGGTGTAAAGATCGGCGCGCGCAGTGTGATCGGTGCAGGCAGCGTCGTGACGCGCGATGTGGCAGACGGCGTATTCGCGGCGGGGAATCCGTGTCGCGTCGTGCGCGAAATTTCGGAGACCGAGTGACAAATTTCGTGCTAGGCGTGGAGATTATCGAGAGTCGCGTTCCGGACTGGAACGAGTATCCCTTCTCGCTGCCGGCGGTGCGTGCACTCAATGGATTGAAATTCGACACGGCCGTGACGTTTCTCGTCGGCGAGAACGGAGTGGGTAAATCGACGCTGCTCGAAAGCATCGCCGTCGCGTATGGGTTCAATGCCGAGGGTGGATCGCGAAACTTCAATTTCGCATCGCGAGAGACGCATTCGCCGCTGCACTCCGCGGTTCGGTTGCATAAGAGCGCACGTAAACCGTCCGATGGTTTCTTTCTGCGTGCCGAGACGTTCTATAACGTCGCCAGCGAAGTCGAGCGCCTCGGCGCGACGCGCGGCTACGGCGATCGCAGTCTGCACGAGTTATCGCACGGCGAATCGTTCGTATCGCTTACGATGAATCGCTTCTGGGGCGATGGTTTGTACATTCTCGACGAGCCCGAGGCGGCCTTGTCGCCGACGCGCCAGCTCGCGTTTCTCGTGCGATTGCGCGATCTCGTCGTCAACCGGCAGTCGCAATTCTTCATCGCCACGCACGCGCCGATCATCATGTCGTATCCCGGCGCGACGGTATTCGAGATCTCCGAGAGCGGAATTCGTCAGATCGACTTCACCGAGACCGAGCATTTCCTCGTCACGCGCCGCTTCATGAAAGACCCGGATCGCGTCCTGAAACAGTTGTTCGAAGAGGATTGACGTTCGCTCTTGCGCAACCAAATGGTTGCATGTCATCATGCAACCCGGAGGTTGCGTATGAACGAGACACCCGATCGCATCGAAAAAGAGATTTTGATCCGCGCGCCGCGCTCACGCGTCTGGAAAGCGATTAGCGACCGCGGCGAGTTTGGCCGCTGGTTCGGCGCGTTAATGGGCGAGGGCGCGTTCGCGCCGGGACAAAGCGTCGACGTCGGCATGACCAATCCCAAGTATTCGCACGTGAAGATGGCCATTGACATCGTCGACGTGGAGCCGGAGTCGCGATTGTCGTATCGCTGGCATCCGTTCGCGATCGATATGACCTACGACTATTCAGACGAGCCGAAGACGCTGGTGACGTTTACGCTGGAGGACGCGTCGGAGGGCACGTTATTGCGCGTGGTTGAATCGGGATTTGATGCGATTCCGCTGGAGCGCCGCGCCATGGCGTGGAAGATGAACGATGGCGGATGGGCCGCGCAGGTTCAGAATGTAGCTCGCTATGTCACCGCGACCGAATAATGCCGCACTGCAACGCACCGCGCCGATTTTCGCCGCATTGGGGGATGCGACACGATTGCACGTCGTGTCGCGCCTCTGTGCGGGACGTCCGCTGTCAATCAAGGAATTGACCGAAGGGACGGACGTGACGCGGCAGGCCGTGACGAAACATCTGGAAGTGCTCGCCAGCGCGGGACTCGTGCACGACATCTGGCAGGGCCGCGAGCGCGTGTGGGAATTACGCGCTCGCGAGCTCGAACAGGCGCGGCGCGTGCTCGATCAGATTTCGACGCAATGGGATCAGGCGCTGGATCGATTGAAGTCGATGCTGGAAGAGTAATTAGTCGGGAAATTCGAAGTCTTCGTCGCCGCTCTCAATGCCGACGCGGTCGAGCCAATCGGGACCGAGCTCGCTCTGAATGTTTCCCGTGCACGGGAGATAACGAACGGGCGCGCCGTTGTGCTCGACCGCAATACCGCTCTTTTCGCGCGTTTCGCCGCGCGGTCCCCATTTCCCGACGCCGGTATAAACGACATACGAATAAGCGCCATTGTGAAATCGAAGCCAGGTTCCGCCGCCGCCGGAGAACGCGATGGATGCGCCTGTGGCCTTGCTGTCGTTGATCTTTAATTCGAGTGGCGCGTCCGGTTTACCGAAGCGATATTGCACACCGCCACGTTTCGATTCACAGACGGAGACGAGTTTCGTTCCCGTGGCGCAGGAGAAGATGGTGTTCTCGCTCGCCGTACAGAAGGATGTCTGTGGCTGCACTTTGACGGCACTCACGAGTGCCACAGTGCGGCTCTTCGTGCATTCGGGATCACCCTGACATTCATCAGCCATGACTTTGCCGAGGGTGTAGGTGAGGGTGACGCGTTTGCCGATGAGCGACGGCATTTCGCAAATTTCGAAGCCGGCCAGCTCGGTGAACTCGCGTCCTTGTGCATCCGTGAGCGTGAGGTAGCACGCGACATCACCGCTCTGTACGTCGCGCACAATGCCGGTGGTTTTCTTCGTTTCTTTTCCGACGCGAACGGTCGGTTCAGCGGCGAAGAGCGACGAGGCGAGTAGCAGCGACAAGACGAGGGAGTGACGCATGCCGGTCATTGTAATTGTGTAAGGATCCACGCACTCTAATGCGAGGAGTTCCGTCTCCTCGGCGCGAATTCCCAGCCGAGCGTTTGCAGTGTTCGCGCGAGTGTGTGTCGGAATGCGTGGTGCGTGACGGCGACAACGGTGTCGTGTTGTTCCGTCAGTGATGCAAGCCACTGTGCGGCTTCGAGCGCGCGCTCGTGTTCTTCAGGGGTGACGTGACGATGTGCGCGAACCAGCATGCGCACGCCGTACGCGAGTGCCCAGCCGGCGAGTGGAAGTCGGATCGTGCCGAGGTTGGGCGGAGCGAGATCGAGTTCGCGAAGTAGCGTCGAGACTTGCGGTTCCTGTTGTGGCGCAAGCGCGCGCGCCGATTCGATCGCGCGACGCGCATCGCTGCAGACAATG
>JBQCJC010000051.1:0-7048 GCA_051953135.1 Thermoanaerobaculia bacterium
TGAACCCTCATTCATGAAAGAAATGGTGCACGTTTAGACCCCTTCCGCACGTAAGTCATTGATTCTTCGTGCGGCATCATCGTTGAAGTGCTGACCGCCCGCTCGCAAGACAGGAGGCGGTAGCAAATGAAACGAACGGTCCTGCTCTCTCTCGGCATCGCTCTGTTGTTCGCAACATCACTCTTTGCGAAGACCGGCGTGGTCTTCATCCACGGAAAAGGCGGCACCGACCTCGCGTCGCCGAGCGTTGCTCGCGCGTACTGGGGCGAAGACATGATCCGCGCGACGACCAAAGGCTTCACCATCCCCTACCTCATCTGCTCGTACGACGGCACGCAATACATGTGGGTTGCGGGCAATCAGGTCGCGGGACAGATCTACAACTGGATGAACGCGAACGCGATCGACGACATCGTCATCGAGACGCACTCATTCGGCGGCGTGGTGATTCGCTGGATTCTTTCGAATCCGACGTACGACTCGCGCTACCAGCCGATCATCAATCGCATTCGCTGGGTGAATTCGATCGCGCCGCCGAACAAAGGATCGGAAGCCGCGAACCTCGCGGGCACGCTGTCGGGCTCGTGGCTCACCGGCTGGCTCGTCGATCTCGTCGGGCAGAACAACGACTCGACGAAGAACTGCACGACGTCGTCGATGTCGTACTACAACACGTACTACCTCAAAGGAACGTCCGGACGTCCCGCGCTCCCGAAGACGATCTACAACATCGCCGGCACGGGTTTGTGGAACGACATGATCCATTCCGAAGACTACGGACTGGCGACGCTCTCGGGCGTTGCGGGGATGCCCGGTGAAGACGACGGCATGGTCTCGCAGTACAGCGCGCAGGCCGTTGGCGTCGTGTGGTTCACGACGCTCGCGAATCATCACCACAATCGCCGCAACGACTATCGCAAGATCGGCGACTCGCTCGCCACCGACTTCTGAGAAGGAGACGAACGATGAAGAAGACATTGCTGCTCCTTCTCGCGATTGCACCGATGGCGCTCGCCGCCGACCTCACCGGCCGCTTCGACGCCGGAACGAAATACGAAGAACCGATGGCGCATGCACCCGCGAGTGAATCGCGGATGTACGCGAAGTTGCTGGCGCGCGGCGCGAATGCGATCGAGCTTCCCGCAACCGGCGACAGCGGCTTGATCATCTGGACGATTCCCGCACGCACCTCAAACAAGGACGCAAAGATTCCGACGCGTCTCATCGCGCCGGACGGCGCGGTGCTCGACACGAATGATCGCGGTTCACGCGTGCGCGGCGTGCAGCGATTCCTCCTCGAGGCAGCGGACACCGAAGAGATGGGCATCGGACGCGGTGCACACGAAGTTGTGCACGTCGATCGCGCTGCCGCGGCGCCGTATCAACTCGAAGTCGAGATGCCGGATGACGTCGAAGGCGTACTCGTCGTCGCTGCGGAGCCCGGCAGCAAACTCGCGATGTCGACGTGGGCCGCACCGCTCTCGCGTCAGCCAGGTGAACCGGTGACGCTGCATGCGGAACTCCACGATGGCGATGTCGCGATCGAAGGCGCGACCGTGTTCGCACGACTCGCATCGCCGAACGGCAAGACGTTCGCGCAGATCGCGCTCGAACCTCGCGGGAATGGCGTGTACGAAGCGACGCTCGAGGAATTGCCCGAGACCGTTGCGGGCACTTGGCAGGTGCGTTTCGAAGCGTCGGGTGCGGTCCACGACGTCGCGTTCGCGCGCACCGGTCACGGTGAATTGTTCGCCGAGCGTGGAGCCGCGACGTTGTCCTCGCTGCGCAGCGAGATCGTTGGCGATGTGCTGCGCGTGAGTGTCGACGCGTCGATGCACATCGCGGGCAACTATCGATTCGATGTGTTCATCGCCGATCGCGATCGCAACGCGATTGCGTGGGGCGAAGGTGCGCGCTTGTTGTCTGTCGGTCCATCGATGCTCACGATGGAGATTCCGATTGGCGATGCTCGCGAGGGCTTGTTTGTCGATGCACGATTGGTGGGACTGGATGCACCGGGCGTAGCAGGACGAATCACGAACTAGCGGAACGCCGGCGTCCCGCCGGCTGGCCCGGCGACGTCTCGTCGCCGTCTGACGTGGGCGATGACGCCCACGGGCCAGCCGACGGAGACGTCGGCGCTCCGCCTTACTCTTTTCCTGCGATGTTGTACTTCTGCATCTTCGATTTCAGCGTATTTCTCGCCAAACCCAACCTTCGTGCGGCCTCTCGAATGCGCCCTCCGGAAGTCTCCAGCGCCCGCAAAATCAACTGCTTGTCGACGGCGCTCATCACCTCGTCATAAACCTCGCTCGTGATCTCCGCCTTACCCACCAGCGGATTCACGATCGACGTCGGCATTCCGGGTGCGCCGCTTGGTGCGGCCGGAATGATCGGCGGTGCGCTTCCCGCATCGAGACTGTAGAACTCACTGCGCGTCATCGTCGGGCCGTTCGACATCACGATCGCGCGATGCAGCGTCGCTTCGAGCTCGCGCACGTTGCCCGGCCAGTCGTAGCGCATGAAGAGATCGAGCACGCCGGATTCCAGACGCTTGTTGTCGGTGCCGAGGTCCTTGCAGATCTTGCGGATGAAATGCTCGGCGAGCATCGGAATGTCATCCTTGCGATCGCGCAGCGGCGGCAACATGATCGGGATGATGTTCAGGCGATAGAACAAATCCTCGCGGAACGTCCCCTCCTCGATCGCCTTCTCCAGTTCGAGATTCGTCGCCGCGATGATCTTCACATCCGTCTTGATCGTCTGCGTCCCGCCGACACGCTCGAACTCCTTCTCCTCCACGACGCGCAGCAACTTCGCCTGCATCGCCAGCGACATCTTCCCGATCTCGTCGAGAAAAATCGTTCCGTTGTTCGCGAGCTCGAAGCGTCCGAGCTTGCGGCGATCCGCACCAGTGAACGCGCCCTTCTCATGACCGAACAACTCGGACTCCGCGAGCGTCTCCGGCAGCGCGGCGCAGTTGAACTTGATGAACGGCCCGTTTCGGCGCGGGCCGATGTTGTGAATGATGCGAGCGACGAGCCCTTTGCCCGTGCCCGATTCACCGCGCACCAGCACTGTCGAAAATCCCGCTGATGCTTTGCGAATCGCGAACTGCGTCTTCGACACCGCATCCGATTGACCGACGATCGAATCGAGATGCTTCTCGACCAGCACTTCGCGGCGCAGCCCTTCGTTTTCGAGCGAGAGCCGCGTGCGCGCTTCTTCGAGCTCTTCGTACAGCCGCGCATTCTCGATCGCGATCGCGGCCTGATCGCCGAACGCTTCGAGGAAGCTGAGATCTTTTTGCGAGAAGAGATGCTTGGCCTGGCGATGGTCGATGTAGATCGCGCCGGCGATGCGCTCTTTGATGATCAGCGGCGCGCAGAGAATCGAGACGATGTTGTCCGCGATGACCGATTCGCTTTCGACGAAGCGCTGATCGCTGCGCGCGTCGGCCGACATCACCGACTGTCCGGTCTGAATCACTTCCTTGACGATCGATTGCGGCGAGCGTCGTGAACCGCGATCCGATCCGTCTTTGATGTTGCGCACGACGCGCGTGCGCAGCGCACCGGTCAATGGATCGAGCAGGATGATCATGCCGCGCTCCGCGCGCAGCCTGCGAATACAAACGTCGAGCACGCGATTGAGCACTTCTTCGAGATCGAGCGTCGAGTTGATGATCTTGACGATCTCGTACAAACCGACGACGCCCGCTTCGGGCGCCTTGCCCGCGGGTTTGATGCGGAACAGAGCGCCGCGCGCGCGTTCGAGATCGTGCGTCGCATCGAGTCGCTCGAAGATGCGAATCGCGGCGCGAATCGTTTGCGTCGCTTCTTCGGGTTCATCGCGCAAGAGGCCGATGTCGAACAACAAGCGTCCGAGCTCGTACGGCGTGTCGAGTTCTTCGAATGCCTGACGCACGCTCTCGAACTTTGCATTCGCCGCTTCGCGCTCGCCGCGTGCGCTGAGGATCTTCGCGGTCGCCCAGTCGTTCTTCGCGAGGCTGAAGCGATCGCCGAGTTGTCGCGCGTATTTCTCCGCGAGCTGCGCATGCTTCACGGCGCCGTCGAGATCGCCCTTCTGCAAGACCTGCACGGCGGCCGCGGTGTAGGCACGCGCGAGTCCGTGCAGCGTGCGATTTGCTTCGAAAATTTGCGTCGCGCGCGAAAGATAGCGATCGGCGTCTTCGACGTTGCCGCGCTCGTCTTCGATCGATGCGAGCACGTACGCCGCTTCGCCGATGAGATCTTCATCACGCGCACGTTCGCCCGCGGCAAGTGCTTTCTGTCCGAGCTCGAGGGCTTTCGCGATGTCGCCGCGTTTCTTCGTCAGTCGCGCGAGCGGCACGTAGACGGACAAGCGCGACGCGCGCGTTTCATCGAAGCCTTCGAGACTGAGGCAGCGGCGATACTGCTCCATCGCTTCATCGAGACGGCCTAACATTTCGAGCGCGTCGGCGAGGTTCTCGCGCGCGAGCGCTTCGTGTTCGAGCGATCCGATCTTCTCCGCGATGCGCAGCGATTTTTCGAAGAGCTCCGCGGCGGTATGAAAATCACCGCGGCCGTATTCGACGACGCCGACGTTCGAGTAGGCGGTGACGAGATCCCATAGATCGCCTTCGGCTTCGCTGCGCTCGAGATTGCGCCGGAACCACTGCAGCGCCGCGTCGCAGTCGCCGAGTTTCCACAGCGTATTGCCGAGGTTCATCGACGCGACTTTGTGGAGCTGTTCGGAGCCGAGCTTCTCGCCGATCGCAACGGCTTCCTGCAGGATGTCGCGCGAACGCTGCCAGTTGCCGCGCGCAAACTCGATGAGGCCGAGAATGTTTTTGACGTAGCCGTAGACGACGGTCGGCTCCATCTTCTCGAGCATCTGTCGCGCGCGATCGGCGGTTTCGCGCGCGGTGTCGAGGTCATCGCGCATGCGATAGAGCCACGCGAGTCGATTGAGCATCTCCGCAACATCAACAGTTGCGCCGAGGCGATCGAAGATGACGAGCGCGCTCTGGTAGTACGTCATCGCGGCGTCCTGATCTCCGCGACGCGCGAGGACTTTGCCGATTTTCTTCATCACGCGCGCGATGTCGAGATTTGCCTCGTCATCGGGATGGCGCGCCTGAATGCTCTTCAGCAGGAATTGATACGCGTGCATCGCGCCGCGATAGTCGTCACGGCGGTAATAGGCGTCGGCGAGTTTCTCGCGCACTTCGGCTTTGCGCGCTTCTTCCACGCCGCCGAGGTCCATCAACTCGAGTGCAGCGCGATAAAACTCGGACGCTTCTTCGTGCGCGAGCGAGCGCGTCGCGAGATCGCCCGCTTCGATCGAGTAACGCGTGCCGCGCTCGATGTCGTTCGCACGCGCGAAGTGATACGCGACCTGGCCGATGAGCTGCGTCAATCCTTCATTCGCCGCCGGCTCCAGTACTTCGGCGATTTTCTGATGGATCTCCGTGCGACGCCGTTCGTGCATGCCGTTGTACACGGCGTCGCGCAGATGAATCTGTGGGAACATGATCGTGCGTCCGTCGTGCGATTCATCG
The DNA here is from genome assembly GCA_051953135.1 of Thermoanaerobaculia bacterium. Classification (GTDB taxonomy): domain Bacteria; phylum Acidobacteriota; class Thermoanaerobaculia; order Gp7-AA8; family Gp7-AA8; genus QHVT01. The sequence goes on from JBQCJC010000051.1 coordinate 5,546, forward strand.
ACGAGACCTTTGTTCACGAGCTCGCGCACCGCGTTGTACACGATCTCGACCGGCAGGTCCGCGACGCGCGTCAGCAGTTCCATGTCCATCGTCTCGCCGACCACGGCCGCGATTTCGAGCAGCGTTCGCGGTTGAGCGGAAAGCGTCTCGACCTTCTCAGTGAGAATCGCCGCGGAGCCGCCGGGAATTCGCAGCGAATGCATGCGCGACATGTCGACAGTCCAGCCGCGCGCGCTCCACTGCAGATAGTCGTGCGCGATGAGGTAGTCGACGATGCGGCGAATGTGCAGCGGGGAGCCGGTGGATTCCCACAGCATCCAGCGCGCGAATTCTTCGGGGATCGTCGCTTCGCCGAGGAGCGCTTGCAGATGCTCGAGTACGAGCGACTCGTTGAGCGTTTCGACGCGCACGATCGTGAAGTTGCCTTCGCGCGCGCTGCTCCCAGAAGCCGAGCGTTGGCGATGCGGATTCGATCGCTGCTTCGCCGCCGGTTTCGAGCGTGAGCGTTCCGATCACGAGCAGCTTGTTCTGCTTCGCTTCGCCGATGAGAAACGAGAACAACTCCGCGGTGCTCGGATCGGCCCACTGCAGATCTTCGATCACGAGAATCAGCGGCGAGCCGGAGTTCTCACTGCCGACGCTGAGGAATCCGTAGATGTCCTGCATCGACTGCACGATGCGGTTGTACAAACGAAACTTCTGACCGTGTTGCGGCGGGCTCGTCTCCGGTCCTGACGAAGCGATCATCGGCCGCAGAAATCGCCGGATTTCTTCGGAAACATCGGCATTCGGATTTACCGCTGCGACCATCTGTCGAAAGATTTCGAAGAACGGCGCGTAGATCGTTTTGCGATTGACGGGACAACGTCCGCTGAACACACGCGCGCCATCGAGCTGCGCGCGCAACGTCACGTCGCGCACGATGCGGCTCTTGCCCATGCCTTCCGCGCCCGCGAGGATCACGCCGTTGCCGCGCCCATCGCGCGCCTCGGCGATGAGCGACATGATCTGCTGCACTTCGACTTTGCGGCCGATGAGCGGCGCGGCGTAAAGCTCGCCACGACCGACGAGCAGTTCCGCGGGGGATGCAGTTTTCCCCGCTGCATCGGCAACTGCTTGCAGCAATGCCGCGGCATTGGCGAAGCGATGCCGCGGATCTTTCTCGAGCAGCTTCATGATGATTCGCTCGAGTGCTTCGGGAACGCGCGGATTGATCGACGATGGCGTGCGGATCTCTTCGTCGAGATGCATGCGCATCACTTCGATCGGCGCGCGACCATATCCCGGCAATGCGCCGGTAACCGTCTCGTATAGCGTCATGCCTAGCGCGTAGAGGTCCGCGCGCGAATCGACACGATCCTGCCGCAACACCTCGGGCGCCATGTAATGCAGCGTGCCGCGAATCTTGCGATCGAACACCAGCCGGCTTTCGATCGCGAGACCGAAATCCATGATCTTCGCGACACCGTCGTCGCTCACGAGAATGTTCGACGGCTTGAGATC
>JBQCJC010000052.1:0-6610 GCA_051953135.1 Thermoanaerobaculia bacterium
CTCGCGGGACTCGGACTCGATTTCATGACCGTGCTGTACGAGCGCTATGTCGATGAGCGCAATCGCGGCGTCGACGTCACCTCGTCCGTGCGCACGCTCATGCGTCACGCACTGCCCGGCGTGATCGTCGGCGCGCTCACCACCGCCGCCACGTTCTACGCATTTCTCGCAACCGAATTTCGAGGAATGACCGAGCTCGGATTTCTCACCGGCAGCGGCATCCTGATCTTCCTGCTGTGCGTCGTCTTCGTGTTCCCCGCGGTCCTGATCCTCATCGAGCGCAAGCGCGGCGACAAACGCAAACTGCGCGTCCACGCCTTCGGCTCCGGCGCCATCGTGCGCGCGAGTCTCGCGCGTCCGAAGCCGGTGATCATTGCCTGGATCGTGATCACCGCGATCACGGCAGTGATGTCGCTCAACGTTCGCTTCAGCGACAGCTTGCAGAGCCTGCGCGCGACCGGAAATGCCGCGTCGCGACTGCAGGAAAAAGTCACGCACACGTTCGGACAATCGTTCGACGCGATGATGTACGGCGCGCGCGGCAAGACCGCGGAGGAAGCGATCGCGCGCGGCGCCGCCGCGGTACCGGATCTCGAATCGCTAACGCAGCGCGGCGTCATTGACTCGTATCAATCTCTGTCGACGTTCCTGCCGCCGGTCGCGGAACAACAGCGCGTCATTACGCGACTGCGGAACGGACAGAGCAACGAATTTTCTTATGAGCGCATCGAGCGGACGTTCCACGCGGCGTTGATCGAAAATGGATTCCGCCCCGAGGCGTATGACGAGATTCTGCCGTTGTATAAGCAGGCGCTCGCACCACAGGAACCACTCACCGTCGCCACACTAACCCGCCTCGGCCTCGGCGAGCTCGTACAACGCTTCGTCAAACATTCGGAGAAAGGCTGGCTCTCGATCAGCTACCTCTATCCGAAGACCGGGAAATGGCCGCGCTTTCTGCCGGAGGAGCTGCATCAGTTCCGCCGCGATCATCCGGAAGGCGTATTAACCGGCGTCAACTTGATTTCCGAGACACTGCGCACCATCACGCGCTCCGACGCCGCGCGGGCGAGCCTGCTCGGATTGATCGTCGTCTTCGCGCTCGTGTGGATCGGCTTCCGCTCGTTTGCGCGCGCGTGCTTCGTATTCGTCCCGTTTGTCGCGGGCTGCACGTGCATGCTCGGCTTCATGGCCGCGCTCGATCTCGAATTCAACTTCATGAACATCTTCGTCGGACTGATGCTCGTCGGCACCGCGACCGATTACGCGGTGTACATGCTCCAGCGCTACGACGAGGACCCGGATGATTTCCATCAGAACGCACAGGAAACCGGCCGCGCCGTCGTGCTCGCCGCACTCATGTCGATCGTCGGCGTCGCATCGTTCGCGATCTAGCCCTATCCGGGCGTGCGCTCGATCGGACTGGCGTCCGTCGTCGGGATTGCATTGAGCTGCCTGGCGTCGATTACGTTATTGCCCGCGATGTTGATCACGGGCAAATTCCGGCGCGATCACGCGTCCATGCTCGGCGAACCGGAGCATTAAAGTGGAACGCCGCCGCCCCGGCGGCTGGCGTTCCGCTTTCTCCGGCCTACCCGTTGCACTGGCGCGGCGTGTGTCCCTCGTCAAAACCCTCTTCGGTCGCAGGCTCGCGACCTTCGAAGCCGAGCACGCAAAAATCGGCTCCATCCGCGGCGTCCCGGTTCTCGGACTCGATGCGCTCGCGTCCGCGGCTTACGGCCCTGAAGCCGCGCTCGCGATCCTGATTCCGTTAGGCGCCGCGGGACTGCATTACATCCCGGCAATCACGGCTGTAATCCTCGTCCTGCTCGGCATCCTCTACATTTCTTACCGACAGACCATCGCCGCTTATCCGAGCGGCGGCGGCTCCTACATCGTCGCCAAACACAACCTCGGCACTGGCGCTGGACTTTGCGCCGCCGCCGCGCTCGTCCTCGATTACGTTCTCAATGCCGCGGTCGGCATCAGTGCCGGCGTCGGCGCACTCGTCTCCGCATTTCCCGCATTGCATGAACACATCCTCGCGCTCTGCCTGACGATCCTCATCCTCATCGCCATTGTGAATTTGCGGGGATTACGCGAATCCGGCGCCGCCTTCGGCATTCCGACCTGGGCTTTCGTCTTCCTCTTCTTAGGAATCCTCATCGCCGGTGCGGTCAAGACAGTCTTGTCCGGCGGCAATCCAACGCCCATCGTCAAACCTGCCGCGCTTCCGCCAGCGGCCAGTGCGGCCACGCTGTGGTTACTCATGCGTTCCTTTGCGAGCGGCTGCACGGCCATGACCGGCGTCGAAGCCGTCAGCAACGGCGTCCCGATTTTCAAAGAACCCTCCGTCAAGCATGCGATTCGCACATTGACGATCATCGTTCTGATCCTCGCTGCATTTCTCGGCGGCATTGCGTGGCTTACACAGGCGTACCACATCGGCGCCAGCGATCAGACCAGACCGTCGTATCAAAGCGTCTTATCGTCACTGATCGGCGCGATTGTCGGCCGCGGGTTTCTCTACTACGCCACAATGGCCGCGCTCTTATCCGTCGTCTGTCTCTCGGCAAACACGAGCTTCGCCGGATTTCCGCGCATTTGCCGATTGATGGCCGAAGACGATTTCCTGCCGCATGCGTTTGCGAATATCGGACGGCGACTCGTCTACACCAGCGGCATCGTCGTATTGACCACGCTCGCCGGTGTCATCCTCATCGCATTCGGCGGCATTACCGAGCGATTGATTCCGCTCTTCGCAGTCGGTGCATTCGGCGCGTTCACGTTTTCACAAGCCGGCATGGTCGTGCATTGGCGCCGGCTCGGCGCACGAAAGCACTGGCACCGACTGACGATCAACGCCATTGGCGCCACGACCACCGCGTGCGCGCTCATCGTCATCGTGGCCACGAAGTTCCACGACGGTGCATGGATGACCGTTCTTCTGATTCCGACGATCATCCTGCTCTTCCGCTCGGTACGCGCGCATTATCGAAAAGTCGAATTTCAACTCGAGCGTCGCGCGGAAATCGAGATCGCACCGCCCGAATCGGTCAGCGTCCTGCTACCCGTCAAGTCGTGGGACAACCTCACGGAGAAAGCATTGCGATTCGCGCGCGCCTTATCGACGGACGTCACCGCGCTGCACATTTACTCCGATCCCGAAGAATGCAAAACCATGCAGGAGGACTGGCGTCGTTACGTCGATGAGCCGCTGACCCGCGCCGGGATGACACCAACGCCGCTGGTTTGCATCTCATCGCCATATCGTCGTCTGTTTACGCCGCTCCTCAATTACATCGACGAAATGCGGCAGACGCGCGAAGGGATGGTCGCGGTTATCCTTCCCGATCTCGTCGAAGCGCGCTGGTACGAATACCTGCTGCACACACAACGCGCGAACGTCCTGCGCTCGCTGCTGTTGCTCAAAGGCAATCAACGCGTCGCTGTGATCAGCGTACCGTGGTACCTGGAGCGGCGTCGCAGGACGATTGTGGCCGAGGAATCGGAAGTCGCGGCGCCGGCGTCGTCGGATGCCGAATTACTCGCATTCGACCGTCGACAAAAGTAAATGCGCAACCTTCTGTACACGAGCTCGCTTGTGTGACCTGCTAGACTCTTCGTTCGTCCAACGTCCCGAAAGAGGATTCTCACAATGCGAATGAAGTTTCTCGGCGTCATCGCGCTCGTATTCATTGCCGCGGCCACTGAAGCACAACTGTCGAAAGCTGCACAGGAGTGGCGCAAAGGTCCGGAGAAGTTTCTGTTGACCGATGCCGAGGAAAAAGCATGGAAATCGGTCAGGACCGATGAAGATGCAGCGAACTTCATCGACCTGTTCTGGGCGCGACGCGATCCAACGGCAGGCACGCCGCGTAATGAATTTCGCGAGGAGTTTCTCAATCGCGTTCGTTATGCCGATGCGTCGTTCAATGAGCGGCGCCGCCGCGGCGCACTCAGTGAGCGTGGTCAGGTCTACATCCTTCTTGGGCCGCCCGAGGAAGGCAGCCTTGACGCGATGCAACTCCAGGGACCGGCGGGAATGAGCGCCGCGTCCGCGCGCAGCTCGGACCATATCGTGTGGACGTGGCCTCGCGAGCTCGCCGCAAAGTTAGGCGTCATCAAACTCACCGCCATCTTCAATCAGGTCGTCGGCAGCGACGCCTACGCGCGCGACACCAAGTACGGCGAATTTTCGAACGTTTCAGAGAAGGCGATCAACAGCAACATCACGGCGCCGAACATGACCACAGTGCCGGATTGGGCCTATCGCTTCAGTAAGGAATCGCTTTCCGGAACGCAGCCCGGCCCGACCAAAGGTGATGCGAAACCGGCCGGACGCATTGGACGTCTCGTGCTCATCGACGACATTTCCAAATTAAACCTCATGGCCGCGACCGACCCGATCGCATCATTGACACCCGTCAAAGAATTTCCCGCGGGCGGCGAGCTCGTATTCGTCCTCGAATATTGTGACGCGCCCGGCGCGATCAAAATCGACTCGCGCATTGCGAACATGATGGCCGTCGCGGAGCTCGAGCCGATGGCGATGAAAGCCGTCGCCGGTTGTGGCGCCGTCCCGAGCATGCTCAATCTCGGGGCGCTTAAACCCGGCTCTTACGAACTGGCGATTACGACGATCGAGCAGAACGGCGCACGACTGACAACGAAGGCGCCGTTTACGATCAAATAAAATCCGCACGGACGGATCTATTGAATGCAGCACCGCGGATCGGGCACAATCGCTTTCCAAGGAGAAAGCGATGCCCGATCAAGCGCCGATGGATTATCTCCAGCTCATTGCCCAGGCCAACGTCATTTTCCAGAAGTCGTTTCCCACGATGTTCACGTACAACGCCGTCGGATATCCGGCGGGAGGTGGTGTCGCTAAGACAGAAAGCGACCTCACCGGCTGGCTGTTCTGGGGAACGAACAAGCGCGTCACCGCGACACTGAAGTACGCGAATGGCGTGTTCGGGGAACCGGTCACAGTGGAGCATCCGATCGGCGTCGAGAGCATTCCGCTCCCACAGGGCACGATCCGCCTTCCACAGGCGATTACGATTCTGAATCAACACGGATATCGAAATGGCTTCACCTCCGCGGGCATGGGCACACCGGCCGAACTGCAGGCGCAGCCGATGTTCTGGTTCTGCGTCAATGGAATGACGCAGGGCGTTTCCGCGAGCACCGGCGAGTTCTCGCCGGATTTGTTCACGTGTTCCCCGATGAGCGCGTCGTAGGCGCGGTCCGCAGCGCGCGTTTGCATCGCCGCAGCGCGCGCTGCGCTTCCATCCGTGCGCCGCAGGGAAGACTCGCCGTTCCCGCCGTGTTTCCGCCGCGCGCATGATCTCCTTCGCGAACGTCAGCAAGCAGTACGGCAGGCAGGTTCTCTTCGTCGAGGCCTCGTTTCAGCTCAATCCCGGTGAAAAAGCGGGACTTGTCGGCCCGAACGGCGCCGGCAAATCGACCCTCTTCCGCATGATCATCGGTGAAGAATCCGAAGACGATGGCTCCGTGAACATCCCGAAGAAATTGTCGATCGGCTACTTCCGCCAGGAAGTCGACGAGATGAGCGGCCGTCCCGTTCTCGAAGAAGCGATCGCAGGCAGCGGCCGCCTCGGCGATCTGCATCATGAATTGATCGAGCTCGAGCGCGCCATGAGCGACCCGAACACCGACAATCTCGACGTCGTGCTCGAGCGCTTTGGCCACGTGCAGGAGGAGTATCAGCACCACGGCGGCTACGAGCTCGAATCGCGCGCCCGCGAAGTGCTGCACGGCCTCGGCTTTGCCGACAATCAAATCGACGGCGACGTCGGTGCATTGTCCGGCGGCTGGAAAATGCGCGTGTCGATGGCCAAGATCCTTCTCGGCAATTTCGACGTCCTGCTCCTCGACGAGCCCACCAACCACCTCGACATCGAATCGATTGTGTGGCTCGAGCGGTTCCTCAAAGGCATCAACGCCACGATTCTCATGACCTCGCACGATCGCGATTTCATGAATCGCATCGTCTCGAAAATCATCGAGATCGATGACGGCGACATCATCACCTACGGTGGGAATTACGATTTCTATGTGCGCGAGCGCGAACAGCGCGAGGCCAATCAGGAAGCCGCTTACGCGCGCCAGCAGGCGAAGCTCGCCAAGGAACAGCGGTTCATCGACCGATTTACCGCGCACGCCGCAAAAGCCGCGCAGGTGCAGAGCCGCATCAAAATGCTCGAAAAGCAGGAGCGCATCGAGCCTCCGAAAAAGCGTAAGGCGATGAAATTCGATTTCCGTTCGCCGCAACGCTCGGGTGAAGACGTCGTCGCGTTGAAAGGCGTGACGAAATCCTTCGGCTCGCGCAGCATCTACGACGGATTCGATTTTCACATCCGTCGCGGTGAACGCTGGTGCGTCATGGGGAAGAACGGCGCGGGAAAATCGACATTATTGAAAATGATCGCCGGCGCATTGACGCCCGATGCGGGCGAAGTGAAGCTTGGCGCGTCATTGAAGATGGGATATTTCGCGCAGCAGTCGCTCGATCTGCTCGATCCCGAACTTACAGTCTGGGAACAGATTCAAAAGGATTTCCCGCTCGAGGGCGTCGGCACAC
>JBQCJC010000053.1:0-5838 GCA_051953135.1 Thermoanaerobaculia bacterium
CACTCGCCTTCGTCGGTGGCGAAGAAGAACGGTGCGATGCGCACGTCGTCGTTGCGCGGCACGTCGATGTTCGTGCGTTGATACCCGCGTGCATCAGACTCGGCGACGCGCACGAGCGTCTTCACCGCAAATTTTCCCGGCGGCAATCGCAGCGTTCCGTAGAAACGAATGCCGCGCGCGCGCAGTCGATCGCTCGCTTTGTTCACGTCGACGGTGATGCGTTGGTAAATCGAATCGCGCACGATGCCGTCTTCGTCGAAGCCGTAGACGAAGATGTCGGTCGTGGCGAGATCGTTCTTCTCTTTGGCGATGAGATCCGCGCCGTTGATTTCGATCACGACGGGAACTTGTGCGCGCGCATCCGCGGCAGGAAACGATGCGACGAGTGTGTCGAAGCGAATGTCCGTTTGCGGGATGTCGTTGACGATGACTTCCGCGAGCGACAGCGATCGCTCGAGCGCGGTCTCGCCGCCACGATCGTAGTAGCCGCCACGATGTTGTGCGCGCGCATTCGGCACGCCGACGAGACGCACGCGGAGCTCGTGAAATTTGCCGGTGCGGCCGATCGGTGCATGGAAGCCGAGGATGTAGACCACTTCGTGTTGCTGGATGAGACGATCGAAGTCTTCGCTGATGTCGTTTGAGTTGCGGAAGACCGTGCCGCCAGTAGCATTCGCGAGCAGAAACAATCCTTCGTTGAGATTGACGCGCGCGCCTTCGCGCACGCTGTTCTGCACGCGCACGCCCTGGATGTCGACCGCATGCAGCACAACATCCGCGCGCCGAAACTCCTCGGACATCATCGACAGCGCTTTGATCGATGCGGTACTGCCGTAACGCTTCTCGCTGTCGACCTTCCAGTACTCGCCGAACTCGATCGCGCGATTCTCTTCGATCATTTCTCGCGTCTCGCCGGCGCTGCGTCCCGAGACGAGTCGCGAGTCGAAGCCTTCGGAAAGCAGCACGAGGTTCTTGCGACCGGCGACGTTGCGCACAGCACGCGCGATGCTCGCGAGCATTTCGAATTGCTGCTTCACGCGCGTGCGGCGATAGTCATCGTCCGCGCGCGTGGCTCCGCGCGCGAGATCGGCGGTGACGTCGCCGCCTGATCGATCGCTCGCATCGGCGCTGGTGCTCGTCGCAGGCGTCGTTTCCGCGAATGGATTCGCACCCGCGATCTGCAACGGATCGCGCGTACGAAATGCGTGCGGATCCGCGACCGCGGCGACGAGCAGTTCGCGATCGGTGGTGAATGCGGTGAGGAATCGAAATCCTCGGCTCACATCAACGGTGCCGATCGCAACGAGATCGCGATCGCCGACACCACGCGCGACGAACGATCGCGCGGCCTGTTGCGCGCGCAGCAATGACTGCGGCGTGGAAAACGTGAGATCGAAGACGACGAGAAACTTGCGACGAGATTCCGGATTCAACGGCGAAACAATCTTCGCCGTCTCCGCGCTCGCGAAATCGATCGCATCAAACGATTCGATCGCTCGCTTCTCCGCACCATCGAGAAGCTCGAAATTCTCTTTGCTCAACCCGCGCACGGGCGCCCCGTCGCGTGTGACCGTGACCGGCACTTCGACATACGAAACCGTGACCTTCTCCTGAAACGCCGTCTGGGCGAGCAGAAGAATCGAGGCCAGGAGCATGCGGAATGGTACGCCGGGAGAGTGTGCGTCCTACGAGGTCGTCACTTCGCGCCGCAACATCCCATCCCGCAGGATTCGCGAGATTTCGTGGACGGCGGCATCCGTTTCTTTGCCGAAGTGGTCTTTCACGCCGAAGAGGATTTCGACGGTGAAGTAGTTGTAGAAGATGCGCGTGGCGAGCATGACCGCGGAGACGGGCGATAAGCCGTCCGCGAGTTTCGCATCGAGCTCTTTCTCGAGGCCGGTCGCTTTCATGAACGTGTCGAAGCGGTCGGCCATGTTCGCGTAGAACTTGCGGACGTGCGTGCCGTCGAATTCGACGACGTCGACGTAGATCAGCGCGATGTATTCGCGGTAATCGCGCGTGACTTCGCGGATCGCGTGGCCAAGCTCTTCGAGATTGTCGGGGAACGAGCCGCTGGCGAGCGCGCGATTGAACGGGAAATCGGGCTTCGACATGGCCTCGAAATAGCGATCGATCAGCGCGCGGAAGATCGCTTCCTTGTCGGGAAAGTGGTGGTACACGTTCCCCTTCGAAAGCTCCGCCTCCTCGGCGATGTCACGCACGCTCGTGGCCCCGTAGCCTTTGTGCGAGAACAACTTCAGGGCCGAATCGAGGATCTGCTGGCGGGACTTCTCGGATCGTTCTTCCTGCGTCAAACGCTGCAAGTTTATCCGAGCCTCTTCCGAAGCTCCTCCTTCACCACTTTGCCGTACGGCGTGCGCGGAAGCGCGTCGATGAACACGAATCTCTTCGGCATTTTGTACCGGGCGATGCGCATCATCAAATACTGCGACAACTCCGCTTCCTCCGCGGTGGTGACGACGAACGCGATTCCGACTTCACCCCACGTCTCATCCGCGATTGCAATCACCGCGGCATCCGAGACCGCGGGATGCGATACGAGTTCCGCTTCGATCTCGGCGGGATAGACGTTCACGCCACCGCTGATGAACATCTCTTTGCGACGTCCGGCGATGTAGAAAAATCCATCAGCGTCGCGACGCGCGAGGTCGCCGGTGCGAAACCATCCATCGGGCGCATACGCGGCGGCCGTCGCTTCGGGATTGTTCCAGTAGCCGTTCGAGACGTGCGGGCCGCGAATCCACATCTCGCCCACTTCGCCATCCAAGCCTTCGAGCTTCACCTCGGTGAAGAGCATCGGACGTCCGATCGATCCCGGCTTGTTGAACGAATCCTCGACCGTCATCGTGAAGCAGTTCACGCCGACTTCGGTCATGCCGTAGCCCTGTTTGAAGACGACGCCGCGCTTTTGATACGCGTCGATGATGAATTGCGGCAACGGCGCGCCACCGCTGATGAACCAGCGCACGTGCGAGAGATCGACGGTGTGAAACTCGGGTGCGTCGAGCAGGATCTTCCAGATCGTGGGAACGCCGAGAACGACGGTACAGCGTTCGCGTTGTATGGTCTCCCATACGATTTTCGGATCGAACGATTTGTGGATGACGACCGTGCCGCCGGTGCAGATCAGCGGGATGAAGAACGCGGCTAGTCCACCCGCGTGATACATCGGCGTGAAGATCGAAGTGATGTCGTCATCGCGCAAGGCCCAGTTGATGGCGGTGTTGTAGCCATTCCAATAGAGCTGGCGTTTCGGAATCATCACGCCTTTGGGTTTGCCGGTAGTGCCGCTCGTGTACAACAGGCAGTAGGTTTGTTCGGCGTTGGCAGTTGGCGCTTGACGGTTAGCGGGAGAACCGTCGCGATGCGTGATTGCGTATCGCGGGATACTGAGATTGAGTGATGCGAATTCGTCGCCGCTGAACACGAGCTTCATTTCGCAATCGAGCGCGATTTGTTGGAGCTCGTGTTGTGTTCCGCGCGTCGACAGCGGCACGACGATCACGCCTGCTTTGCCCGCGGCGAAAAACAGCTCGACGAACTCGATGCAGTTGTACGCGAGTAATCCGAAACGATCGCCGGGATTCAGCAGCGATGCGAGCGTATCGGCCGCGCGCTCGGCGCGTTCGTTCAACTCGCGATACGTGAGTCGCTCGCCGGTCTCGATCGAGACGACCGCGAGACGATCGGGTGTGACGCGAGCGCGTTCACTCAGGAGATCGCCGTCAAACATTGCAGGAACTTTCCTGGCTGCTGCATGTGCGGAATGTGCGCGGCACCTTCGAGCACGCACAACTCCGCGCCTTCGATCATCGATTGCAGTTCGCGCGCGTACGTGAGTGGCAGCACGCCGTCTTCATCGCCCCAGACTAACGTCGTCGGAGTGTGCAACGCACCGAGGCGCGAATCGAGAAAGTAGTTCTCGGTCTCGGTCACGCGCAGCATCTGCGAGTCTTTCGAGCGCGCGATCAATGCATCGATCACCCACTCCGGCGCCTGGAATCGCGAGCCGTGTACGTTGCGCAGAATCACGAGCGCGGTCTCGCGATCGTGCGCGAAGAGCGGCGACGCGAATGGACGCGCGAGTCCGCCCGCGGCTTCGAGCACGAGGTGCTTCACGCGACCGGGATGCGCAAGCGTGTACAGCGTCGCGAGCCATCCGCCTAACGAGTTGCCGACGAGCGTGATGTCGCGCTCATTGCCGAACACAGTTTCGAGCGCAGCGAGAAACAACGGCAACGGCAGTGGGCCTGATGCAGGCGCGCTTTCGCCGTGCCCCGGCAGATCGGGCACGATCACGCGACGCGTCGACGCGAGTGCCGGCGCCACGGTGAACCACGTTCCGGCCTGATCGTTGACGCCGTGCACGAGCACGAGCGGCGGCAAATTCGTACCGCGATCCGCCGACTCGAAGTACACGACATCGCCCGCCGACTTCCGCGTGAACCCCGCGGCGGCAAGCGTCGCGCGCGTCATCGCGACGAAATCGGCGGACGAGTTAATTTCCAAACAAGCGGCTCTCTTTCGACGGCATGCGCAGCGCGATCGCGGCCTGGTTGTAGCCGACGCCGGAACCGACGAGCACGACGAGATCGTTCGGCTGACTCTTCTTCTGTTCGAGCGCGTCGTGCAGCGCCATCGGGATGCACGCGGAGCCGGTGTAGCCCCACTTGTCCATCACCATGTGCGTTTTGTTCATCGGTAAGCCGAGGTCTTGCATTACGAGCTCGATGGTCGGCTTGCGTACTTGCGTGAAGACGATGAAATCGATGTCCTCGATTGCAAAGCCGCCGTTCGCCGCCACTTTACGCACGAGTCGCGGCCAGCCTTCATTGTTGATCTCAGGCGGATAGCGCTCGACCATCTTCACGAGCGTGCGTCCTTCGCGCGCCGCGATTTCGGTCGCGGGTTCCACGGTGCCGCCGGCTTGGATCAGCCAGTTCTTCGCGTACGAACCATCGGCTTGAAACGCGGCGGCGATGAAGCCCTGCTCTTCGTTGCGTTCGAGCACCGCCGCGCCCGCGCCATCGCCGTAGAAGAAGATCATCGGATCGTTCTCCGCGGCGAGTTTGTGCATCGCGTACACCGCGACGACGAGCACGGTCTTCAGCGCGGGATTCGTGGCCATGAGTCCCGCGGCATTCGCGAATGCAGTGGGAAACGACGCGCATGCACATGCGACATCGAACGTGCCGGCGTTCTTCGCGCCTAACTTCGCCTGCAACACGACCGACGTCGCGGGCGTGATGTAGTCGGGAGAGTCGGTGCCGAGGATGATGAGGTCGATGTCTTCCGGCTTCTTGTTTGCGCGCTCGAGTGCTTGTTGCGCCGCACGCAACGCGAGATCCGACGCGGCCCAGTCCTCTGGTGCATACCACCGCGTCCGGATGCCGCTCGACGCTTCCATCTTGTCGACGAACTCCGGCGCGCTGCCGTTGAAGCGCGCGCGCAAGGCATCGTTCGTGACTTCGATTTCGGGAACGTAGTTGCCGGTGGAGACGATGTTTGCGTAGGTCATCAGGTTCCCATCACGAGGCCGCCGTCGACGGAGAGCACCGCGCCATGCACGAACTTCGCGGCGTCGGACGCGAGCCACACGTATGCGTTCGCGATATCGATCGGCTCACCGAGTTTTCCGATCGGCGTGTGCGCGGCCATCGAGTCGAGCACTTTCTGCGGCATCGCCTTGACCATGTCGGTGCCGATGAAACCCGGCGCGACACAGTTCACGCGAATGTTGAATTTGCCGAGCTCGCGTGACCACGTTTTCGTGAAACTGATCACGCCTGCTTTCGTTGCGGCGTAGTTGGTCTGGCC
>JBQCJC010000054.1:0-11599 GCA_051953135.1 Thermoanaerobaculia bacterium
CGGGCTAAGAGCCCGCCGCTCCACTTATAACTCCGCGAGTTTTCTACGCAGCAGGGACATGCGCTTCTTGTCCGTACGCGGCGAGAAACGTTCCTCCTCGTACAGCGCCACCAGCGGCTCGAACTCGATTGCCACCGCGAGATCGACCTCTCGCAAACGCGCCAGCGCTTCCTCCACCGTCATCGATGGACTCACCTCCACACCGTGATGCTCCAGGTGTGCGGCCAGATCATCGAACAGCGGTCGTCGTCTTCGGATCACGAGCGCCAGCACGAACCCTGCGCCGATCACAATCGCGAACAACATCGTGAAATCGCGCGACAGCAGCGCGCGGAACTGCGATACCGCGCCCGCTTTCACGGCGGCGATCGTCTCGCGGCCCCAGTCCATCAGATCCGTGAACAGCGTGATCTGATCGCCGAGACCGAACGTCAGCACGTAGCGATCCCAGAAGAACGTGATCGAATCCATCAGCGCGGCCCAGTACTGCGCCGCGCGACTTCCCTCAGTCGTCCCTGGACGCAGTGACACTGGCGTCGAATCGAACGTCAGCCAGCGCTCCCCGTTCCACACCTCCGTCCACGCGTGCGCATCCTCGCGACGCAGCGCGTAGTAGCCGGTAAGTGGATTCAGACGACCGCCGTAGAAGCCACCCGCGATGCGCGCCGGAACGCCCACCGCATTCATCAGCACCACCATCCCTGCCGCGAAATACTCGCAGTGACCCGCGCGGCGCCGCAGGAGAAACTCATCCACCGACATCCCGCTCAGCGTCGAGGGATTCGGCATATAGCGAAAGCGCGACGAGAGGAAACTCTCGATGCGACGCGCCTTTCCTTCCACCGTCGTCTCATTGCCGACGATCGCATGCGCGAGCGCTTCGACTTCCGGAGAGATCGGATAATTCGTCATCCCGACGCGCTGCAGGCGCAACGGCTCCGTGCGATCGGCCATGCTCACGCGCAGATCGAGCGCGCTGTCCGCGTACGTGAAGTACGACTCGCGCGTCGGACCTTCGTACAACGACGACACACCCGACAACGCGAACGTACCGACCGGCAGAAACAAGCGGCCCTTCTGCGGACGCAGTTGCACGATCGCCTCGCGCTGCGTGCCCGCGGGTCGCGCGATTTGATACGCATCCATCGAACCAACAATCGGACGAATGCCGCGCACCGACTGACGCCACTCGCCGCGCCACCACTTGTCGTACAACGTGCCGCGCAAACGAATCGGCGTGAAAAACGGTCGCGTCTCCTGATCCATCCACACGCGCGCGACGATCGTCGTATCGGGTTGCGTCACGCGCGGCGCGTTGAAATCGATCGTGTCGCTGAGCGCCGTCGACGCGCCATTCAGCGATCCGGTGAGTCCCTGCACGAACGGATTGCGCACGCGAGGAAGGAACGGGAACATCGCCGCGCCGAGAAGAGCCGCGCCGAGAAGATAGAAACCGGCAGAACGGGCAGAGGGAGCTTCGGCGTACGGCAGCTCGATCGAATGCACCGTCTCGAGATGACTCACATAAATCAGCTGCCGGAACATCAGGAACGCGAACGCCGCGACGAACAACACGATCGTCACGTGCGTCGACGTCGCGAGACTGGCGACGAAGATCAATGCCGTCGTGATGAGACGCTGTCCCTGATTCTGGCGCTGCATCGATTCGATCGGCTGATACACCGCGATGAACAGCACGAGATGCGTCGATGCCGCGATCGCGCCGCGCGAGATGAACGCCGCATCGACGACATAGAACGGCACATACGCGATCGCGAGCCAGCGCATCACCTGCGCCGGAATCAACTCCGGACCGCGGCCCATCGCCACGCGCGTGAAGATCGCGGCCATCGCCAGATGAAACGCGAGCAACGGCGCCCAGCCGATCGTCTGCGTGACGTACAGCGGCACCGCCGCGAACATCGTGAGGAAGAGCGTTTCGAGCTCGCGTCCGCGGCGGGTCATGATGCCTGCCGCTCCCGCGCCGTCAGCGCGAACACAACCGAGTCACGATCGAGGAACTGCGTCACCGGCTCATGCGTCGCTTCGAGCAACGCCAGCGCGCGCAGCAGTGGCAACACTGATTCGTTTTCGCGTGCGCGTACGGTCATTCGCGGCAGCGCCAGCGTCACATCGAGTCCGCGTCGCGATGCGTGAAACAGAAACGTCGCCGCGGCGGTGATGAGCTCTTCGAATTCCTCTTCGCTCACCTGCGGCGGCTTGAACGGATCGACGACGACGTGTACGGAACGCGACGTGTCGACGGCGGTCTGCTTCATGATCCAGCGACCGATGCTCGCCGATTTTTTCCAGTGCACGTGGCGCAGCGAATCGCCGCGCGAAAACTCGCGGAACGAATGAATCTCGCTGCCGCCGCCGATGCGATTCGCACTGTGCTGATCGCCCGGCACCGGCGCGAACTGTTCCTCGGCCGTCGCGTCCTCGCGAATCAACGGCAGCACGATCACTTCGCTCGACACGCGCAGGCGCCGCTTCTTCAGCACGAATCCGAACGGATAGCGCGTGTACGAATCGATCGAACCGACGCGCGCGATGCCGCGGCGCTGAAAGAGGAACGGCGTATCGACGCGCACTTCGCCGCGACGCGGTACGAGCGGCACATGCACCGTGCGCGCAAGCGCAGGAGACACGAGCAGCACATCGCGCACAGCCCAGATGCGCGAGCGATTGCGAATGCGCAGATGCCCATCCGTGACGCGGCCGGCCCACGCCTCATCGATGCCGACGATCTCGAGGTCGAGATGTTTGAGTCCGCTCTTCGACGCCATGCCGGACAGCAGCAGACATCCGAGCATGAACGACACGCCGATGTAGAGCGCGTTGTTGCCGGTGTTCACCGCGGCGATCGCAAGGACGATCGTCGCGAGGATGTACGCCGTGCCGACTTTCGTCAGGCGCACGACGCCGTTGAACTCCCAGTCGTGTTTCATTACCGAGGGACTGCGATCTCGTTGACGATGCGTGCGATGAATCGCGCTTCCGCCGTTTGATCGCCGCGTGAAAGACGACGATATTTAATCACGATGCGATGCGAAAGCACCACCACCGCCAGTCTCTTGATGTCCTCGGGCACCACGAAGTCGCGGCCCATCACCATCGCCAGCGCCTGACACGCTTTGAAGTACGTGAGCGCGCCGCGCGTCGAAACGCCGAGGGCGACCTCCGCGTGCGTGCGCGTCATCTGCACGATCGACATCAGATACTCGACCAGCGGCTCGCTCACGTGCACGTCATTCACGCGCAGTTGCAGTTCGCGTACTTCTTCCTCGTTCAGCACCGGCTCGAGATGTTCGAGCGCATCCTGCGCGCCGCCCGCGCGCAACAGCTTCTTCTCATCGTTCGCGTTGGGATAACCGATCGTCAGCTTCATGAGGAATCGATCGAGCTGCGACTCCGGCAGCGGATATGTGCCAACGTGCTCGATCGGATTCTGTGTTGCGATCACGAGAAACGGATCCGGCAACGCGAGGCGTCGCTTCTCGATCGTGATCGTTCCCTCGCTCATCGCTTCGAGCAACGCCGATTGCGACTTCGGCGTCGCGCGATTGATCTCGTCCGCAAGCAGCACGTTCGTGAACACAGGACCGGAGACGAACTCGAACTCCTGCAGATCCTGATTGTAGATCGTGACGCCGACGATGTCCGCCGGCAGCAGATCGCTCGTGAACTGGATGCGTTGAAACTCCAGCGACAGCGAGCGCGCAAGCGCATGCGCGAGCGTCGTCTTGCCGACGCCCGGCACGTCCTCGAGCAGGATGTGCCCTTTCGCCAGCAACGCGGCGATACAAAACTGCACGACTTCGGATTTGCCGCGAATGACGCGCTCGACGTTTTCCTGAAGCGCGGCGATTCGCTCGAGCGAGCGCGGTGTGGCAATCGGTTGCGGATTCGTCATTCTTCTTAGCTCTACGTATCTACGCGGGCCGGATTCAGAAAGTAACGAAATCCATGCCCGAATCGACTCAGGACAACCTCGCGACGGTCGCGACTAATTCATCGGGATCGACCGGCTTGCGGACGAACTCCACGAAACCGGCGTCGAGCGCGCGTCGCCGGTCATCGGCTCCGGTGCCGATCGCCGTCACCGCAACGACCGGCACATCGTGTCGCGCGTGGAGTTTGCGAACGAGCGTATAGCCGTCCTCGCCGGGCATGGCGATGTCGCTCAACACGATATCGATCGGCAGCGACTCGAAGACGGCAATCGCATCCGCGGCGCTGCGTGCGGCAACCACGTCCGCGCCACTGTGTTTGAGCATCGCTTCGATGACGATCCGGGCATCGTCATCATCATCGACGATGAGGATGTGCTTGCCGCGAAGCGCGCCGTTGCCCGCGATCCGCGCGAGCGGCGCCGGCTGCGTCATCACGCGCGCGAGCGGCAACTCGACGCGAAACATCGCGCCGTGACCAACGCCTGCACTTTCCGCGAGCACCGTGCCGCCGTGCAGCTCGACGAAATTCTTCACGACCGCGAGGCCGAGTCCGAGCCCGCCGAACTCACGCGACGTGCTGCTGTCCGCCTGCCGAAAGCGATCCCAGACGTGCGGCAGAAACGCGTTGTCGATGCCGCGTCCGGTGTCGAGCACTTCGATTCGCGCGAATGGCGCGTCCGCGCTCAGTGTGACCGTGACCTTTCCTTCGTTCGTGAACTTCAACGCGTTCGTCACGAGATTCCACACGACCTGGCGTAATCGACGATCATCCCCGCGCACGATCACCGGCTGCGATGGCGCACTCAACTCGAGCGTGATCGATTTCGCATCCGCCGCCGGTTTTGCCGCGAGCACGACTTCGCTCACGAGCTTCGCGAGATCGACGTCGTCGATGCTGAGGTGCAGCGTTCCGGTGGTGACGCGCGAGAGATCGAGCAGATCGTCGATGAGCTCGGCCTGCGCCTTCGCGCTGCGCACGATCGTCGCGATCGCCAGCCGCGTCGTCACATCGTCGGTCATGCCGGTATTGAGCATGTGCGCCCAGCCGGAGATGGCGGTGAGCGGCGTGCGCAGCTCATGCGACAGCGTCGCGAGAAATTCATCCTTCGCACGATTCGCGGCTTCCGCCGCTTCGTACAAACGCGCGTTGTCGATGGCGATTGCGGCGCGACGCGCGAGATCTTCGATGAGCGGGACGTCGTGTTCCGAGTAGCGGCGACCCGATTCGCCGTAGACGACCGTGAGCGCGCCGAGGGTGCGGCCGCGCGCGACGATCGGCGCGATGATCCACGAACGGAATCCGAGCTTGCGCAGCAACTCGCCCTGCGCGCTCGTATTCGCCTGAGCGACCAGCGCCGCTTCGTCGATCTCGATCATGAGGTTCGTCTTGCGCGTGGTGAGCACCTGACAGATCGCGTCGTGCTCCGGCGCGGGACGCGGCGTGCGTCCGAGCTCGTCGAGTAAGCGCAGTTTCTCGGGATCGATATGTTCGACCGCGAGGCGCTCGTAGTGCTGATCCGAGCCGATGTGCACCGCGCACCAGTCGCTGATCGACGGCACGCACAGTCGCGCGAGATTGCGCATCGTCTCGGCGTAATTCAATGACGTCGCGAGCAATGCACTCGCACGATTGATGAACGCGGCGTTGTCTTCGTGGCGCTTGCGTTCCTGCATCTCGTTGCGGAGTTGCGTGTTGAGATCCGCCGCGAGCAACTCCGCGCGACGTCGTTGTCCGACGGCGATGCTGAGTCCTGTCGCGAACGCCGCAAACAACGTCAATCGCAGCCCATCCTCGGGCGTTTTTAAAATGAACGGAGGCCGGTCCAGCACCGTCGCGACGATGATCGAGACCAGCACGCCGAGGAGCGCGGGACCGGTGCCGAGAAAGGTGGCGGTGAGCAGGATCGCGGTCCAGACGAACAGGAACCGCATCGGCGCAAGGAACGGCGCCAGCACCACCGTCAACGCGATCGCGATGAGCGTCGCGACCACCGCCAGCGAGTAACGGACTCCTGTCTTCACGGCGCGTAGAGGATACGCGCCTATGGAGTGCGGCAGCGCAAGCTGCCGCTTTCGGAAACGAAAAGCTGCGGCTTACGCCGCAGCACTCCAATCACAATTTCTTGTAATCCGGACCGCCGCCACCCTCCGGCGGCACCCACGTGATCACCTGATAAGGATCCATGATGTCGCAGGTCTTGCAGTGGAAGCAGTTCGTGAAGTTGAGGAACGGCACCTTGCCGCGGCCATCGGGAGTCGGCTGCGGCTCGTACACCTGCGCGGGGCAGAAGTGGAAGCACGGATTCCCATACTCCTCCGTACAGCGCGTGATGCAAATCTCCGTGTCGTGAATCAGCAGGTGAGCGGGCTGATTCTCCTCGTGAATCACGCCGCCGTTGTACACATTCGTCACCTTGTCGAACGTGTACGTGCCGTCGTACTTCACCTTCGCGGGCGGATGCGGATCTTCCGATCCGAAGTAGCGCTTGATGCGCTCCATCCGCTTGTAGCCTTCATGACCTTCGAGCTTGTTCGCCACGCCGAAGCCGCGGCCGCCCGTGAGCATGCTCAGACCCGCGTTCAACATGCCGGCGATCTGACCGTTGTTGAATGCCTTATGGAATTTGCGTTCCTTCCACAGCTCTTCCTTCGCCCACGACGCTTCGAACAACGCGTCGTACTCCTTGAGCTGATTCTCCGAAAAATCCTCGCCTAACAACGCGGCGAATGCGGTCTCCGCCGCGAGAATGCCGGACTTGATCGCGAGGTGAATGCCTTTCAGTCGCGCGCCGTTGAGGAAGCCGCCCGAATCGCCGAGGATCAGGAACCCTTCGCCATACAACTTCGGCATCGAGAAGTACCCGCCCTCGGGGATCGCCTTCGCGCCCGCGGCGATCATCTTGCCGCCGCGCAGAATCTCCTGAATCGCCGGATGCAGTTTCATCCGCTGCAATTCGTTGTGCGGATCGAGCGTCGGATTCTTGTAATCGAGACCGACCACGAGACCGATGTCGACGATGCGATCTTTCATCCCGTAGATGAAACCGCCGCCGAACGTATCCATGTCGAGCGGATACCCGAGCGTGTGAATCACGGTGCCCGCGGGATAGCGATCATCCGGAAGCTGCCACAGCTCCTTCACGCCGACCGAGTACACCTGCGGATTCTTTCCCGCGTACAGATCGAACATACCGGCAAGCTGTTTCGCGCACGTCCCGCGAGGACCTTCCGCGAGAATCGTGAGCTTCGCTTTCACATCGACGCCCGGCTCGTAATTCGGCTTCGGCTGGCCGTTCTTGTCGATGCCCTTGTCGCCGGTGCGCACGCCGATCACGCGGCCGTTCTCGACGAGCACGCGCGACGCCGCGAATTCGGGGAACACATCGATGCCCATGTCGCCGACAAGACCACCGAGCCAGCGAACCACTTCGCCGAGGGACGTGACGTAGTTGCCGTGGTTTTGCAGAGGCGGCGGCATGATCGGCGCCGCGAGCTTCTTCGTCTCCGTGAGATACCAGAACGCATCGCTCGTCACCGGCGACTCGACGGGACAGCCCTTCTCGAGCCAGTCCGGAATCAGCTCGGCCATGCCGCGCGGATCCATCACCGCGCCGGAGATTCCGTGCGATCCGATCTCCTTCCCTTTCTCGAGCAGCGCGATCGAGATGCCTTCGAGCTTCTTCTCGCTCGCGGATTCGTTGTGCACGCGGATCAGCTCCGCGAGCTTGTACGCTGCAGCGAGTCCCGCTGGTCCCGCGCCGACGATCACGACGTCGACGTCGAGAGACTCACGCTCGATTCCGGGAAGTTCAGCCATGCAGATTGCTCCTTCGAATTTCGCCGCGCATTCTAGTGCAATGCAGCAGAGCGGACTGGACGGGTTTCACGAATTCGCGTGCGAGAGGGAGCGCGTCGCGCCTGCAACATTTCGCTCTCGCGCTCGAGGCAGGCGCCTGTCATCGACGAGGTCAAAAAACACGCCGGAGTGAAATTGCACATCGCTTCGCGATTGCAATGACCAAAATCACGCTATCCTTTTGTCCGCGCGATGTCCGAGCTCTACGCGCCACTCATCCTTCTTTTCATATGCTGCGCCCTCACGTCATTCGTGGCTACGGCCATCGTGCGGAAGGCGGCGCAGCATATCGGGCTGGTCGACCAGCCCGGTGAGCGAAAGATCCACGTCATCGCCACGCCGCGCCTCGGCGGCGTCGCCATCATCTTCGGCTTCGGCTTTCCACTGCTCCTGCTCGCCGCGAATGGACGCGCGGTCGAGCTCGTGTCGAAAAACCTCACCTACCTCTTCGCCGTGCTCGCGAGCGGCTCGCTGATCGTCGGACTCGGCGTCTACGACGATCTCATCGGCACCAACGCGCCGAAAAAATTCGCCGTGCAATTCGCCGCGGCGTTGATCCTCGTTTCCTTCGGCTTCCAGTTCGACTTCGTCACCCTCGCCGGCCAGCACGTCCAGCTCGGCATCCTCGGCTGGATCGCATCGGTGTTCTGGATCGTCGGCGTGATGAACGCGATGAACTTCATCGACGGCATGGACTCGCTCGCGACCGTCGTCTCGATCACCATCGCCGTCGCTTTCACCGTCATCGCCATTCTGCGCGGCGACGTCTTCTCGCTCGTCACGATGATCGCCCTCACCGGTAGCCTCATTGGCTTCTATCGCTGGAACAAACCGCCAGCGAAGATCTTCATGGGCGACACCGGAAGCTTGTTCATCGGCCTGCTGCTCGCCGCGGGATCGATCGCGCGTCCCAGCAAATCACCGACCGCGCTCATCATCGGCGGACCGATCATCGCGCTCGCACTGCCGGTCATCGACACGCTCATCGTCATGCAGCATCGCTTCGGCAAAGAGAACGCGTCGCTGCTGCAGCGCTTCACGCGCGTCTTCACCGCGGACAAGAATCACATCCACCACATCCTCGTGGAGCGCTACGGCAGCGTGAACAAAGCGATCCTCGCGATCTGGGCCGTGACGCTGTTGTTCGCCGTGTCCTCGGTAATGACGGTGGTCGAGCAGACGAAGTGGCTCGGCTACAGCGCCGGGCTTTTGGCGCTCCTCGCATTGATCCTGCTGCGATATCTTCCGCGCCGTCATGCGCCTTCTCCTGCTCGCGACTGACGCCTACGGCGGCCACGGCGGCATCGCCCTCTTCAATCGCGAATTCGCGTCGGCGCTGAGCGAACATCACCTCACGATCGTGCCGCGCGTCGTACGCGGCGAAGTGCACGATGTGCCATCGCACGTGCGTTTTCTCGCCGAAGCCGCGAACGGTCCGATGGCGTACATGCGCGCGCTGACGAAAGTGCGTTTCGAGAAATGGGATCTCGTGATCTGCGGCCACATCAATCTGCTGCCGGTCGCGTTCGATCATCCGCTGCTCGTCGTGCACGGCATCGAGGCCTGGGCGCCGCGCAAGCGATCGATCCACAAGTGCCGCGGCGTGATCTCGGTCTCGGAACTGACGCGCGATCGCTTGCTCGCGTGGTCGAAATTCACGGGACCGACGCACGTGCTGCCGAACGCGGTGCATCTCGAGCAATACGGAATTCGCGCGAAACGCGCGGATCTCGTCGAACGCTATCAACTCGACGGCAAACGCGTGCTGCTCACGGTCGGCCGTCTCGATGCACGTGAGCGATCGAAAGGCTTCGACGAAGTGCTCGATGTGTTGCCGCGGTTGCCGAAGGATGTCGTGTACGTGATCGCGGGCGGCGGCGATGACTTTCCACGCCTGCAACAAAAATCGATCGACCTCGGCGTCGCCGATCGCGTGCGCTTCACCGGTCTCTTCGACGAAGGCGACAAACCCGATCTCTACAATCTCGCGGACGTGTACGTCATGCCGAGCCGCGGCGAAGGATTCGGCTTCGTGTTTCTCGAAGCGATGGCGTGCGGCGTTCCGGTGATCGGCAGCGCGATCGACGGTGGTCGCGAGGCACTGCTCAACGGCAAGCTCGGCACGCTCGTCGATCCGAACGACGGCGACGAATTGCGCGACGCAATCGAGCATGTGCTCGCAACCGGCGAACGCAAAATCCCCGCAGGTCTCGACTACTTTTCGTTCGAGAAGTTCGCCGCGCGCAGCCGCGCGATTCTCTCTTCCGCGGCGATCTCACGCACTTCGAGATACCGCTGCTGCGCGGGCGCGGTGTTGCCCTGCGTTTTGCCGGGCTGCGCGCTGTGCCACAGATGCACGAGCGGCAGATACCCGAATTCATACACGCGACCATACGCACGCGCGCGCTCCCAGAATTCGAGATCCTCACCGCCCCAGCCGACGAAGCCTTCATCGAATCCGCCGATCGCGCGATACGCATCGACGGTCGCGGCGATGCTGCCGCCTTTCAGGTTCTGCACGATCTTCGTCTCGACGTGCGTCGTCAGCGGTGCGCCAGCGAAGATGCGTTTCGTATCGGATTCATCGAGGTAAAACACGAATCGTTTCGGATCGATGAACGCATTTCCCTCGCGAGCGCGCGCGAGAATCTCGGCGGCGTAGCGCGATGGCACGAGCAGGTCGTTGTCGTGCGCGATGATCACCTCGCCGCGCGCGAGTTTCACTCCATCGTTGAATGTCTTCGAGCGGCAGTAGTCGAGCGCGAACGGCGTGTGAACGTAGCGCACCCACTTTGGCAGCACGTGCTCGATCTCGCGCGTCTCGGATTGTTCGATGACGATGCACTCGATCGTCGCGTCCGTTTGTCCCGCGATCGAGTTCAAGGTCGCGAGCAGATTCGGCAAGCGCGCGGTACCGCGATGTCCGATCAGAAACGTGACCTCCGGTTGATCGGAGATCGTTGGTGCGGCGTCGCGCATCACGATCGGCCAGTCGCGCAATGCGCGCCGCAACAACCATCGCGACGTGATCGGATAAACGTTCGCGATGTGCAGGTCGGACGTATACAACCATTCGCAGCGCGCGCCGCGATCGTCGGTGGCGAGCATTTCGTCGCGATTGCGCAGGCGCGTCCAGTTGCCGTTGATGTGGCGCAGGAAGCGCGGCCAGTCGTACACGATCGCACCGGCGCGATGCCGCAAGCTCATGGTCTCGAAAACCTCATCACTTCCTCGGCGAATCGCTCATCCGGGACTCCGCTCCAATGCGGCCACTCGCTCCCCGGATCGCCGTGCTCGCGTTTGCGCAAGCCGCGTGCAATCTCCGCCAGCGACTCCGGCACATGCAAACGCGTGAGCAACCCGCGATCGCGATTCAACGTCGGCAGCGGCGTCTCGCCGATGCGCGCGTCGCGTGCGACTGCATCGCGAAACACTTCCGCCCACGCATCGATTGCGCCCTGCTCCGATCGCACACCGGTCTGCGACGCGCGCGCATGACGCGACAACCGTTCGAGCAACGCGCGATCGCGATCGAGACGCTCGATCGCATCCGCGGCCGCACGCATGTCGCCCACCGGAAACGTGAGCGCGTTCTCGCCGTCGATGAAATCCTCCGCGCCGATGAACCGCGAGACCACCGGCACGACGCCGTGCGCCATCGCCTCGCGCGGCGCGATCGTCAAGCCTTCCCACTCCGCGAAATGCACGAGCACATCGAGTTCCGGATAGATGCGCTCGTACAACGCATCTGTCGAAAGCCAGCCGTAGAAGCGCGCGTTCGGCAACG
>JBQCJC010000055.1:0-3788 GCA_051953135.1 Thermoanaerobaculia bacterium
CCGCGAGCTCTACGAAAAGAAAACGCCCGAAGGCATGACGCCTCCGGGACAGAAGAAGAGCGGCGACGAGTCCGAATCACACGAACATCATCATTAGAGACGGGCTAACACGTCCTGAACGCGCGCGCGGATTTCGTCGACATCGACGCCGCGCGCGTTTTGTATGTCCGTGATGCCGCGCAGCCCTTCCTCCAATCGCTCGCGCGCCGCGCGACGCTGTCCGCGTGCAACGTGATGCAAGCCTGTGCTGATCTGCAGCAGGAATCGCACGAGCGGCACTTCATCTCGCACGGCTTCGAAGAACAATTCTTCGAACAGATCACTCGCTTCGAGCCAGTCGCCCGCGTCGAAATGTCGCAGCGCGATGGCAAAGCGCGGATCGTCTTCGAGAGGCGGGAGCACGCGCCGCGATTGTAGACTCCGCTTGTGTTCAGGGTCCTGGCCATCGGCATCAGTCTCATTCTCAATCTCGCGTTGTGGGGAACGCTCGTCCTCGTCGGCGGTCTCTTCAAGCTGCTGACGTGGGGCGCGCTGCGACGCCGCGTCATCCTTCGTCTGTCGTCGCTCGCTGATTGCTGGGTGGCCGGCAACAACCGCATCTTCGACACGTTCCTCGATACGAAGTGGGAGATTACGGGACTCGAATCGCTGAATCCCGACGCGCACTATCTCGTGATCGCGAATCACGTCTCGTGGGTCGATATCTTCGCGGTCTTTCGCGCGTTTCACGGCAAGACCGCCTTCGTGCGTTTCTTTCTGAAGCACGTGCTGATCTGGTTTCCGATCGCGGGACAGGCATGCTGGGCGCTCGAGTTTCCATTCATGCGCCGCTACTCACCCGAGTACCTGAAACATCATCCCGAAAAGCGCGGACGCGATCTCGAGACCACGCGACGTTTCTGCGAGCGCTATCGCCAGATTCCGGTGGCGATTCTGAATTTCGTCGAGGGCACGCGCTTCACGCGCGAGAAGCACGAGGATCAGGAATCGCCGTATCGCTTTCTGCTGCGGCCGCGCGTGGGCGGGATCAGTTTCGTGCTGGCGTCGCTCGCCGGCCAGCTCGATGCGGTGATCGATGTGACGCTCGTGTATCCGCGGCGCGACGTGACGATGTGGGAGTTCGTGACGAACCAGGTGCCGTGGATTCGCATCGACACGCGGATGCTGGAGATTCCGCCGCGATTCGGCGAGGCGGCGGTGACGGAGCCGGGTCCGGCGCGCGAGGAGCTGAAGCACTGGGTCGAGGATGTGTGGAAGGAGAAGGATCTCAAGATCGCCCACATCCTCGGCAAGTTACCGCAGCACTTTGGTTGACCGGTACATTGGTACCAATGTACCATGTCGTCATGGTCACAAAAGAGAATGCCATCGAAGTGGAGCGCATCCAGACCGGCGTGCGCATGGAAAAGCGCGTCGTCAAAGTGCTGAAGGGTCTGGCCGAATATCACGACATGTCCCTCGGCGATCTGCTCGAAGGCATCGTCCTGCACGCCTTCGACAACAAAACGCCATTCGGCAAAGAGTCGCTGCAGAAGATCGCCGAGCTGCGGCAGGTCTATCACCTCGACCTCGACTCCACCGCCAGTCACCGGCTCATCGAAGCGAGGCGAAGCCGTGCGCGATCCTGAACTGCTCGCCGCGTTCGAAGACTGTTCGCTCGCGCCCGACCAGTTCACGCATCGCAATCACGTGCGCGTCGCATGGATCTGCCTGCGCAATGAGCCGCTGCTCTCAGCCCTCACCCGCTTCGCCGACGGCCTGAAGCGCTACGCCACGAGTCTCGGCGCCGCGACGAAGTATCACGAGACCATCACGTGCGCGTTCGTGTTCCTCATTCATGAACGGATGCGCGACGACGAATCGTTCGATGCATTCGCGACGCGCAACGCGGATCTGTTCGAGTGGAAGCCGCTGCTGTCGCGCTACTACCGCGAGGAAACGCTCGGCTCCGATCGCGCGCGTGCGGAGTTCGTGATGCCGGATGTTGGAGTGCGCCGGCAGTAGCCGCCGCTTTGAAAGCGGTAGCTTCGCCACCGCACTCCACATCTACGAAGTCTTTCGTTGACAATCAACGAAACCTTTCGTATAAACCTCCGTACAAGGCAAACGGAGGCAATTTCGATGGGCGACAAACCGACCCCACGACCGACCGACGCAGAGCTCGCGATCCTCAACGTGCTCTGGGAACGCGGCCCCACCACGGTGCGCGAAGTGCATGAAACGCTGAGCAAAACGCAGGACAGCGGCTACACCACAGTGCTGAAGCTCATGCAGATCATGACGGACAAAGGGCTCGTCGTTCGCGACGAGTCGCAGCGCGCGCACGTGTACACCGCTCGCTCGAGCGCGCAGAAAACGCAGCGCCAGCTCATCGGCGATCTCATCGATCGCGCGTTCGGCGGCTCGCCGACGCAGCTCGTCATGCAAGCGCTCTCCACCACCCACGCGTCATCCGAAGAACTGACTGCGATTCGCAAAATGCTCGACCAGATGGAGGGAGAGGCCAAATGAACGCGATGCAGCTACTCACCGGCCCCGTCGCCCAGGCCCTCGGATGGGCGCTGTTGCACCTGCTCTGGCAGGCGACCATCGTCGCCGGCATTCTCGCCGCCACGCTCGCGCTGTTGCCGCGCCGCAGCGCGAATGCGCGTTACCTCGCGTCGATGTCCGCGCTCGCATTGGTGTTCGCGATGTTCGTCGCGACCGCCATTCATGCATACGATCCCGCATCGAAACCGATCGTCGTGCAGCGCGATGCACAGTCGCTCGAAACGACGAACCTCGAGCCCGCGAACGTGCCGGTGCTCATTGCAACACTCGCGACGGAAACGTGGCGCGAGCGTTTGCTGAGCGGCGTTGCGACCGCGCGCCAGTCACTCCCCTCCATCGTCGGCATCTGGCTCGCCGGCGTCGTGTTGCTTTCGTCGCGGTTGCTCGTGAGCTGGTTGCGCGCGCGTAATCTCGTGCATAGGAACGCGGTCGAAGCGAGCGAGCACTGGCAGCGCGCCGCTGCGCGAATCTCCGAGGCACTCGGATTGACGCGAACGGTTCGCTTGCTGGAATCGGCCGCACTCGAAGTGCCGTCCGTCATCGGCTCGCTGCGCCCCGTGATTCTGCTGCCGGCCAGCACGCTCACCGGACTCACACCCGAACAGATCGAGATGGTGCTGGCGCACGAGCTCGCGCACATTCGCCGTCACGACTTCTTCGTCAATCTCCTGCAGGCATTCATCGAAACGCTGATGTTCTATCACCCGGCGGTCTGGTGGATGTCGCGCCGCGTGCGCATCGAGCGCGAGAACTGCTGCGACGACCTCGCGGTCGCGGTGTGCGGCAATCCGCTGCAGTACGCTCGTGCACTCACGCGTCTCGAAGAACTGCGCGACTCCGCGCTCACCGTCGCCGTTGCCGCGAATGGCGGATCGCTGCTCGATCGCATTCGCCGCATCGCGATGGACCGCGCGGAATCGACAGGCATCAGCTCGCGCTGGGCCGCCGCGGTCGCGATGTTGTCGATCGTCGTGATCGCGCTCGCCGTTCCGTCCTTGCCTGCGCTTGCACAGCGCGAGCGCGAAGACAAACCGCCCGCATCGACGATCGACGTCGTCGATACGCACGTCAACAAAGTCGAAGTCGATACCGACGTTGATGTTGATGCCGACACCCAAGTCGATGTCGATACGGACGTCGATACGGATACGGACATCGATGATTCCGATGCATCCGACACGTCGGACATCTACATCGATCTCGACGATCTCCACATCGCACCGGTGGCCGCGATGCCG
>JBQCJC010000056.1:0-12611 GCA_051953135.1 Thermoanaerobaculia bacterium
GTCCCTGCGCGTCCAGACTTTCCGACTGGCGTGTTTCGACGGTCAGCGGAGTCAGGAGCGTAGTGAACGCGGTCTGGAGCGTGTTGAGCGTGTCGACGAATTTCAGCGCCTCGTCATAGTCGGCGGTTTTCGTTCGCACCACGCCTTTCCACGCGTACGTGTAGACCAGCGGATTCTGGTCATCGACGACGATGCGAACGGATTCATCCGGACGCAGGTCGAAATTCATTTCGTCGGCCAGCCGGACGGTATCGAGAACCTGGCCGTCGACGCGTTCCGTCGTGACTTTTGCGGTGGAGTGATGAATGGACAGCGTTCGCTCTTTGTGAAGCGGCTCGATCGCGTGAGCGCCGGCCGCCAGAATCAGCAGGACCGACGTGAGCAGGACTCGGATCTTCATGGTCACCTCCCTGAATCACTTCATGTGAGGGACACAAACTCGAGTTTCCCTGACCGGCCGGCGCCCAATTGAAGCGCCTTTGCTTTTTTCCACCCATCCGTGGTTTAGTAAGGGCGTCCAAGACAATCAAGAGAAGAGGGAGGAACTCCATGAGACCTCGGTTGAGAGCGATCGTCTCCTTTGTCCTCATTCTGGCCGTGTGTGCTCCGTTGCTGGCGCAGCAGAAGCAAGGGG
Organism: Thermoanaerobaculia bacterium; assembly: GCA_051953135.1. Taxonomy (GTDB): domain Bacteria; phylum Acidobacteriota; class Thermoanaerobaculia; order Gp7-AA8; family Gp7-AA8; genus QHVT01. Next base: position 635 of record JBQCJC010000056.1, read on the forward strand.
TGCGCATGAACTGGCAGACGTTTGCGCAGGATCCGCAGCGCGTGCAGAGTCTGCGTAATGCCGTTGCGGTGATGAAGTCGCGCAAAAGTGCCGATAATAGAATCGCGCTCTATCGCACCAGTTGGGAGTATTGGGGCGCGATGCACGGATATTTCGGCCCGGGCTCCGTCTTCGGAACGGTCGAGCAGGCGATTCAGCAGTACAACTCGAGTGGCGGCGATCCGTTGCTGCTGCCGCTCTATAACGGCATTACGGATATGGCGCCGCCGGATGCAATCGCGAAGCAGGTCTGGGGTCAGTGCCAGCACGGCACGCCGTGGTTCTTTGCTTGGCATCGCCTTTATCTTTATTACTTCGAGCGCGTGCTGCAGAAAGCCGCAAACGATCCGAATCTCTTCCTGCCGTATTGGGATTACACCGATCCCGCGAATCTGGCGATGCCCGGCGCGTACACGTCCCCGACGTATTACGACGGCCAGGGGCATATCGAAGCGAATGCGCTCAATGAGCCGCGTCGCACGCCGGGCTGGAATCCGCCGGGCGGAAATCTGCTCGATGCGACGGCGACGAATATCAATGACGCATTGAAGGATAAGACGTTCTTCGATACGACGAACGGCACCGGGTTCCAAAGCGATATCGAAGGAAATGTACACGGATATGTGCACTGCACCGTGGTGCCGTGTCCGGGTCCGGATATGGGCGCGGTTGGATATTCAGCCAATGACCCGGTGTTCTGGGCGCATCATACGAATATCGATCGCATGTGGGATTGCTGGACCAGCCTTGGGAATGCCAATCCAACGAATCCCCAGTTTCTGAGCAAGACCTTTTCGTTCGTCGACGAAAACGGCAATCTCGTGACGAACGCGGTCGCCGATTTGTTCAACGGCAATATCAATATCAATTACGTTTATCAGCAGCGGAGCAATTGCGCCCGTCCAGATGTGCGTCCCGAAACGCCGCCGCCGCCGTCTAATCTCTCGCCGGCCGCGCTCGAGTCGGCGCGGACGAAACTGGCGTCGCCGAATGTGCTGGCGAGTGTGAAGAATCACGCGATCACCGCGCGTGTGACGCGCAAGCGCCTCAATGTTTCGAGTGTGACGCCGGAATCGGTCGGCTCGGTGACGCTGCAGGAAAACGAAGCGCTGCCGGTCGAAACGGAGCTCGTGTTGCGCGGCATCAAGTTCGACGCGCATCCGGGTGCGCAGTTCAATGTGATTCTCGAGCGTCGCGATAACCCGGCGAAGCGCGTGAAGGTCGGCGTGCTCAGCTTCTTCGTCTCGACGGTTGCACACGAAGGCCACAGTGGCGAGATCACGCGCACGTTCGATGTAACGGATGAGTTGCGCGAGATCGCGGCGAAAACCGGCGATCTCAAAGAGGTGAATGTCGTGTTCGAAGCGACGACGGGGCTTGCGGGCTCGACGGAAGCGGCGTTGGATGCGGACGCGCATCTCACGGTGGGTGAGATCGAATTACGAGTGAAAGCGAGGGAGTAGGCGGCACGGCCGGCGGCGCTGATTGCTTCGCCGGACGCACATACGGCTGGCTTGTGGTTTCGGCCATCGCGCCGGCACGCGAGGAACAAACGCGTGCCGGCGCTTCGTTTGTTAGAACGTGATGAAACGCGTGTTCGCGGTGCTGCTGCTGAGTCTCGCGCCTGCCGCATTGTGGGCCGGAGAGGGCCGCGTGCTGGCGTGCGTGAAGAACGTCGTCATCGAGAACGCGGTGACACGCACGCGGCTCCCGATCGCTGCCGCTGCACTGAAATCAGATCAGACCGATCTCATCCTGCGCGATATTCATTTCGACGTGCATCCGGGAACGCAGTTTCATGTCGTGCTCGAGCGTCGTGATGCACCTGAGAAACGGGTCCGTGTCGGAATTCTGAGCTTTTACACGCAGGACAACAGCGCGACCCTCACACGGAGTTTCGACATTACAGACGAGCTTCGCGAGATCGCGACATCGAAGGCGAATCTGCAAAATGTCGTGCTGGTGTTCGAAGCGACATCAGGACAGAGCGGGGCTAAGAGGCCGGTGTTCAATTCGAGACTCACTGTTGGCGAGATTAAAGTCCGGTCGTTAACCGGTCTATAATTCCGTCAATGCGAGTCTTCGAGATGGCGCCCGGCGGCGGTCGATTTACGTGGATCGTGCTTGCGTTCGTGCTGCTCGTTTTCGTCATTGTCATTGTAACGACCGTGGCGACGATGCGTACGCCGCGATTCGAAGTGTCGAACGACGGCTTACGGATTCGCGGCAATGTGTATGGCCGCCTGATTCCGCTCTCGCATTTGCGGCTCGATGCGGCGAACGTCGTCGAACTGCAAACCGCACAGAACCTGCGCCCGAAGTGGAAGACGAATGGCGCCGCGCTGCCGGGGATGAAATCCGGCTGGTTCCGTTTGTACAGTGGCGAGAAGGCGCTGGTGTTCATCACGAGCAACACGCGCGCGGCGTATATCCCGACGACAGACGGTTACAGTCTCCTGCTTGCGCCTAACGAGCCGGATGCGTTGTTGCAGGCGTTGCGAGATCAGGCGCGGTGACGTGGGAATCGCTGTTGCCTCTGGCCTATGGCTCTTCGCTGGCCGGGAAGCGGTATGCAACGGCGTGGACGCTGAATCGCGGTCGCACCACAGACGGTTTGCACGAAATCGAATCGCTATTGGAGCTCGATCCCACGGTGATCGGGATGGGCGGTTCCATTGTTCGTCAACGCAGCCATTTATTCTGTGACGATGCCTTGCAGCCGGTGCGCTACAAAAACGACGCAGAAGGTCAGCGGCTCGAACTACGCTTCAGTGCCGATGAAATTGAAGCGATCCTTCCTGACGGCTCGCGACAAACGATCCCGCGTGATGGCGCTCAATACCTCGTCGACGCGAATCTTCCGGGTCTAACCGCGTTGATTTATTCGATGCTCGATCCACAACGCGAAACAACGATTCGTGTTTTCAGCGTCGAGCAATTGATCACAATCCCGTACACGACTAAGCCGGTCGGCGGTGGCTGGCATCACTCGTCGCATCGATCGGAAGTCCTGCTCGATGAGCACGGCGTCATGATCGAGGCACGTGCGCCGGCGCGTGGTGTTCGCGTGTGGATCGAGAGACCAATTCCGCCTGTGCCGCAGTGGCCGGAATCGCTCGCGCGTCAGGCGGTGATCAATCATTACGAACCTCCGCCTAACAGAACGTTCAAACTCGAAGATGTCGTCATCGACGGGCCGGTGACGCCAATTGGAGCGACGCTCACGATTCCCGCGGGAAATGGGCCATTTCCAACAGTGCTCTTTCTTAGCGGCTCGGGCACGCACGATCGCCACGGCATTGCGGGCGAGATCGATACCGGTACACATGAGATCGTCGACACGCTCGCGGAGAGCGGTTTCGCGGGACTGCGTTTCGACACGCGCGGTGCGGGTACGACGTCGATGGGCGCGGACACGCTCGATCGCGGACTCGATTCCGAGATCGCGGATGCGCGTGCCTGTCTCGCGTGGCTGCGCAATCGCGAAGACGTCATGGGGAAGCCGCTCGTGCTGATCGGCCACAGTCAGGGCGCGACGATCGCGCTGGTGCTCGCGAATGAATCACCGGTCGATGGCGTCGTGTTGCTCGCGCCGATGGGCCGCAGTCTTCACGAGATCATCGCCGATCAAATCGTCGCGCACGGCAAAGTCGTTGGCCTAACGGCGGAACAAGTCGCGCAGCAGATCGCGGATGTCAACGAAGCCGTGGATTTGATTGCATCCGGCAAGACGTGGACCGAAGGCGAGATTCCGGATTACCTCTTAGGCATGTTGCGTACGCCGACGTGGCTGCAGCAATTTCTCGCATATCGCACGACGGAGCTCATCGCGACGCTTCGCTGTCCTGTGTTGCTCTGTCAGGGCGAGAAGGATTTTCAGGTTTCGGCGGAACGCGATGCGCGACCACTCGCAGACGCCGCGAAAGCCGCGGGCGTGCAATGCGAGCTCGTCGTCCTGCCGCAACTCGATCATCTGTTTAAGCGCTCTGCAGGCGAGTCGACACTCGCGGAGTATTACGAGCGCCGTCCCGTCGATCCGGTGTTGATCGAAACTATCGAGCGCTGGCTTCGCGATCTCACTGCGGTTTGATCGTTCCGATCTCGATTACGCGCGTGCGCGCTTTGACGCCCTGCGCACTGAGCTCTTTCGGGACGATGTCGGTTTGCGCGAGCCGCTCTTCCGGAACCTTCGTACTGACGTAAACCGCAACGGCATCATCGACGACGCCCATGCCGACGACGTTGGGCAGGTTCGCCAACGCGTCGGCATGTTCATCGAGGATGCGTTTCACTTCGTCGTCCGTGGCCATCAACTTTGTCCCGCCGTCACGACCTCGATGCCGAGGAGGTCCATGATGTTTTGAATCTTGCAGAAGACGCCGGCCGTCGTCGAGCCGCCAACATGCAAGCCCACCACCTCATTGTTCATATTCAACACCGGCGAGCCGCTGTCGCCGCCGGACGAATAGAACGTGACCAGGACCTGATCGGAGAATCCGACGCGCCCAACGCCGCCGCTGCCATTCGGATATGCCGAGGGTGTGCGCAGATCGATGTCCAGCACGCGCGCGACACTGAGCGTTGTCGTGCGTCCCATCTTCTGCACGTAATCGCCGCGCGCGAGAGTCGTGTTCACGCCGGTTGGGATTCCGAGTTGCGCGATTGCCGCCGATGCAATGTCCGGCGTGAGCTCCGCGATCGCGGCGTCGACGAGATTCGGGAAGCCCGTCGTGCTGAAGACGAACGGCACCCAGTTGCTCAGTGTCGCGATCGTGTCGTTCGGCGCGGTGCCGCCGTCGTAGCCGCCGGGTTGAATGATCGCGTCGCCTTTGTTCGCGAATCCTGATGCGGCGATCGCGTGCGAATTGCTGAGTAGGTACCACGGCGATGTTTGTCCCTGCATGCGCACCACCATGCCGAACGTGCCGGCTTCATTTGCCTCGCTCGCGAGTCCGATCGAGTAGCCGGGGATCGCGGGACGAATGCGCGTGGTGTTGCTCTGCGGTTCGATGCGTCCGATCTCGACGACGTCGGTTTCGACCGGTGGCAGACCGGCGACCTGCACGAATTTCGGGATCGGGACATCGACGCGGCTCGCCGGCAATTTCTTTTCGACGTACACCTTGAGCACGATGTCGGGGAGCACTTTGCCGAGAACTTCTTTCTCGGCGACACCGAGGCCGGTGATGCCTGCCGCGTGCACCCACGGTTGATCTTCGACCGGCGCTGCTTGTGCCTCCGCGTTCATCGGCGCCTCGGGCGTGATGCCGCGACGCGCGCGCAATCGCGCCTGCACCGGAGGACCGGTGAGTAAATTCAAGACGGATCGGATCTGTCCTTCGTCGGCCATTTCTCTCTCCTTTGCAATGCCTCTCGAACGCTGCCGAGCAGCTCGCGCACGACGGAAGGCGAGAGCCGTTCGTACGCCGCGATGAGCACCGCCGCGTTGCAGCGCGTGGTGAAGCAGGGGACGTCGAATCGCGCCAGTGCCGCGAGCTCGTCGTCGGTGATGCCGCGCAATCGTTCGAACAACTGCCGTCGTTGCGCGGCGTCGCGGAGAAACAGAGGATGTCGCGATTCCTGCAGCAGCAGTCCGTAGTCGTTCGACGCGCGACGGATTTCGCGAACGCGCAGTCCATCGAATCGCAGCAGCACTTCTCGCGCGTCATGCGTGAGCAACAGCTCGAACATCGACGCGAAGCCGCGCATCACATCCGCGACGTACATCGCGGCGGGACAGCTGCGGCCATCGATCGTCGCGACGTTCTCTCGCAGTGGAACGCGATGCGCGAACGGCGTGTCGAACGGTTCGGTCGCGCCTAACGCGGAGAAATCGAGCGCGCTGTTCGTTGGCAGAAAGCCGGTCTCGAGCATCGCGCTTGCGAAATCGATCGGCGTCTTTCGCGGATGCGCGATCGTTTCGAGATCTACGATCACCGGCTGATCGCGCGATGCGATGAGATTCTCGTGATGAATGTCCGTGGCCTGGAGCAACGCGAGCAAACAAAGCAGTCCACCCGCGCGCGCGTAGAAGCAACGCACGTCGAACTCGTTGCGACACGGCGTGTTCGCAACGTGTTCCATCCAACCGTAGTCCTCGCGATCGAGCACGCGCACGCGCCGCAGCGGCCACGGAAATCCGCGTTCATTCGCCCATTCGACGAGATCGCCGAACGCGCCTTCCATCGCGAGCGAGCGCGGTTTGTAGACGAGCAGACGCCCGTCGGACAGCGAAAGAATCGCAACGGTCTGTTGTCCGTCGTGCGGATCGGAGCAGAACGGCGCGATTGCGTCGATGCGCAGATGCGGGAAGTCGTGTGCGAATCGCGCGGCGAGCGTTGCCTGTGCGCGATGCCAGTCGCGCGTGACCGTGTCAATCGCGTTCGCAAGGAGTGGATACGTTGCGATGACCGACGCATCCCAGCGCGGCGTTGCGCTTGCGAACGGAAATGCACCGTCACGCAACGACTGCTCGTGGCGCAGCACTGGCGTCGCGAGATGCAGCAGGAACTGTTCGCGCGCGCGATCGATCGTCGCGCGCGCGTGTTCCGACAGCACGTCCGATGCAGTCAGCTCTGCAAGAGGATTTGCGGCCATGGTTCTTGTGGCTGCGCGGCAGCAATCTCGTAGCGCCGCATCACGCGCACTTCGGGTCGCGCCGCGGTGCGCAGACGAACGGTGGAAAGGTAGTAACGCTCCGCGCGCAACGTCTCGCGCTGGAATCGCTCCAACTCGACGGCGATTTCCGCGCGATCGCGATCGGGATTCAGCAGATGGAGATACGCGGACAGCGGTTCGATCTGCATCCCCGCATTGACGACGCTGTCGATGTAGACGTCGATGGTCATCGATCCATCAGCGGCGTACTCCTCGAGCTCGCGCACAAAGTACGGTGTGTGGTGATCGCCGACGAGATCGGCGACGAGATACGCGCAGCCGCCGGGGTTCAGCACGTGCGGGAGGCGCTGGATGATCGTGCGCATGTAACCGAGGCCGTCGATGTCGGGGCCTTGTGCGTAGAGTGAACCTTGCATCCCCGGAGGGAACGCGACGAACGGCGGATTGCACGTGAGCACATCGAATCGTTCGCGGCCATCGAGCGTGTTGCGTAAATCCTGTTCGCGAATCTCGACCTGCGACTCGCGTCGATTCAGCCGCCGATTCACTTCGATCAGCGCGAGCGGAATGCTGCCGATGTCGGTCGCGAGCACGTGATCGGAGAACAGCGACAGGTACAGCGCGGCGATGCCGGTGCCGGTGCAGAGATCGACGGCGCGATGCTCGCGACGAATACCCGCGGCATCGACGTAGTACAACATCCAGTAGCTGTCGGGACCGATGTAGACATCGTGAATCGCGCCGCCGAAATGAATGCGGCGATCGATGAGCAGATCGAGGCCGAACGCGGAGATGAGTTGATGTCCCGCGGCGACGATCGTGTCGCCTTCCATGCGCAACAGCTCCGCGGCGACGAGCGCGTCAGCGACGGCACGTTCGCCGTCGCTGAGCGTGCGTCGTTCTGCAGGACGCCCGTACATCAGACACTGCAACACGTCGAGATTGCGACTGTCCGCGAGCACGACATCGAAGAAGCGCTGCGCGTCGCTTCCCGTCATGCCGGTGATCAGCGACGGCGTGATGCCGTACAGGTTCACGCTGGCGATGAACTTGTAGATCTGCTGAAAGCCGCACTCATCGAGATAGCGGCGCAGCGCGTCGGCCGCGGCGGCGAGCTCGCGTTTCATGGTCATACGCGGATTCCTGCCGAGCGTCCTTTCGCGTCCGCGATCAGGCCTTTCTCGAACATCACCGCGAGCGTGCCGATGGTGTTGATCTCCGGAACGCCGTGCTCGAAGAATGCGGAGAGCGCGATTTGTCCCGCGGTCTTCTTGCCGCGCGCGACCTGGCCGCCGACGGAGTGGAGGTAGCCGGCCATGTCTTTGCGCAGGAAGGCCATCGCGTTCATCTTCGACGCGACGTGGAATCCGTCTTCGACCGCGGTGTAGTCGAGGCCGGGATTGAGTCGCATCGGATCTTCGGTGTTGAGCGTGAGCGGCATGTGGATGTCCATGATCGAAGTGATCTGGCGATCGAGATCCGCGGCGTCCGTGAACGTGCGCTCGTCGAAGACGATGTAGCCCAGCGGCCAGTCGTCATTCGCGCGGCAGGGGCTGATCAACTTGATCGTGCGCTTGACCATGTTGAGCAGGAATCCCGAGACGCATGCGATGGTGCCGGGCTGCGGCGGCACGGCGAACTCGATGTTCGCCTCCGCTTCGGCCGCGATCTTGCGCTGCGTATCGACGAGCGTCTCGAGCTTCTTCATCTCGAGCTCGGTGACGCGCTTCTTGTTCTTCGCAATCACGCGGAATGCGCCGGCGTCGGCTTTCGCGGTGGTCGAGCCCTGCATCTGCGACACGACTTCGACGTTGAGCATCTCGTCCGCGGTGAACTCGGTGTGGATCTGACGCAGCAGCGGTTCCGTGAGCACGGAGAAGCGGTTCACGCGGCAGCCGCGCGCTTCGGACATCTGCAGGATGCGCCGCGTGCGCTCGGGATTCTTGTGGCCTTGCGCGGTCGTGGTCTGCGGGAACATGCCGGTGATGTCGCAGAAGACGTTCGCGAATTTCTCGTACTCGGGATTGTCGAGCGGGTCGGTAGCCCAGTAGAGGAATCCCCATTTCGATGCGGTGCCGATGCGATTGCGCAGCACCTGCACGATGTCGCGCCATTCCTGTTCGTGGCCTTCGTAGCGATGCGACTCGCCGACTTTTGTCGCGCCGACGCCGCAGAACCAGCAGCCGACGGAGCAGCCGTCAGTGAGCTCGATCGAGAGCGGCGTGTGGATGATGTAGTCGTCGTAGCCGCCGTGCTCCATCGTGTTGCGCGCGATCTGGCGCTGGCGCCACGCGCGGAATCGCGGCTCGTCAGGACTGCACTCTTCTTTGATCTCGCCGCGCCAGCTGGTCTTCGACGTGACGAACGCGCGATACGCTTTCACGGCCGGATGCACCGGCAGATTTTCTTTGTGCACTTTCACGGCGTAGAGGTGATCCCACAGCGGACGAATGAGCTCGGGGTTGATGTCGATGGGGAAGTCGCGCATGGCCTGTTCCGGGTCTTCCTGCACCGTCTTCCGGAACGCCTCGGAGCTCGACCACCACTCGAGCACGCGTTTCACCTGGCCGAGCGAGATCGGGATCTGCTCCGCATCTCGAACATCGTCGTAGTCATGAAGGGCTGCTGCAGTCATTGGTACGCTCCTCTCTCTTCTGTGGTGAATAGTTGGGCAATCGGGAGATCCCACGGCCGCGCGGGCATCGGCGCGCGCAGCAGGAGACCGCCGGGAAAGTCGTAGGGATCGGGATATGACGCGGGTGGGTCGCTCGTGGCGAGTGCAAGCACGCGCTCGCCGAATGAGAGGATCAGCTTGCGCGCGTGCAGCGCGTCGATGATCGATTCCACTTCGCTGATGCCGAGATTCGTTGTCGCGGCGATGGCCGGAATCGTCGTCGCTGCATCGCACGCGAGCAGCACCGCGGATGCTTGCGACGACAATTCATGAACGGACGCGATCGCACACGGTCGCGTGTCGCGAAGAGTGATGCGATCGCCGATGCGCGTCATCGCGAGCACGGGAGCGTCGTCGCGCATCGTGGCGATCGGCGCGCTGTCCGCGTCGATGAAGAGATCGTTCCACTCGCGCAGACGTTGCAGCACCGATTGCACGCCGCGGCGTTCGTGCGCACGCGCGGATTTCGCGACGTCGCGCAGATCGGTGAAGTAGTAAGCCTGACGCGCACGACGTTTCTCATCGTGCGGATACGTGTGCTGATACGCCCAGTACGGCACGAGCTCGAGGCCGTGTTCTTTCGCGTTGTCGAAGTACGGGCTGAAGCGGTTGTAGCGAATCGCGGTGAGCTCGCCGGACGACGGCGGCTGCAGATGCGCGATCAGCGGAAGCCATTCGGCGAGCTCCTCGTACCACACGTCTTCTTCGCCGGGCGCGCCGAACAGCAGATTCCAGAGGAGCCACACGCCGAATTCGCGACACCACTTCATGAGCTGCACGTTGATCGCGGCGCTCGCACCTTTCGCGAGCAGTGGAAGCACGCGATCGTCGAGGCTCTCGATGCCGGGTTGAATCCACCGCACGCCGGCGCGCGCGAGCAGCTCGACCTGATGTCGTTTGAGATTCGCTTTCGTTTGATAGAAGAGCGAGAGCTCGCGCTGCGTGAGCTTCGGCATCAACGTGTCGAAGTACGACGTCTCGATGATGTTGTCGGCGGTGACGAAACGATGGATGCCGTACTTCGCGTGCAGCGAATCGATCTCGTCGAGCACCTGTGCGGCCGGCTTCGCGCGAAAGACCATTCCGGAATCGCTGATGCCGCAGAACGAGCAGTGATGCTTCTCGCCCCACCAGCAGCCGCGCGCGGTCTCGATGCTCACGCCGGGGACGACCTGCGCGTGAAAGCGAGTGCGCGATAGCGATTCGAAATACTCGTCGTAAATCGGTTGCGGAACGTTGGTCATGCTGCGCACGCGCGCGTACAGCGCGTGCGCGGATGGCGTCGCATCGTTGCCGTTGCGATGCGACGGCGCGAAGACGCCGGGCCCGAGTCGCGATGCCGGCACGTCGCGGCCGAACGCGAGGATGTCGCGACACAGTGGCGCGATCAGTTCATCGGCTTCGCCGGAGACGACGTAGTCGATCCAGTCGAAGCTTTGATGCGCGATCCATCCCATTTCGCCTTCACAGTTGCCGCCGCCGAGGATGGTGATGACGGTGGGATCGAGCTCGTGGATGCGGCGCAGCAAGGCGAGCGACGCGCATTGCTGTTGAAAGACGGAACTGCATCCGACGATGCGCGGACGCATGGCGAGCACTTCACGCGCGATGCGATCGACGAATGCGCTCGCGGTTTCACGGACGGCGAGCAGTTGTTCCGCGAATCGCGGTGGCTCGCCTGACAATTTCGAGAGCGTTTCGAGGTATTCATCGGGGCGCAGATCGGCGTCGGGAAATGCGGCGGCGGCGAATGTCCATTCGCCGATGCGATTGCTGATCGCGGCGGAGTTGATGCTTTCGTAGGCGACGAGTCCGATCTCGTCGGCGAAGCGCAACGTCGCATGCATGGCGTGCGCGGCGATGCCATCCCGCAACAAGCAGGCGTGCAGCGTGCCGAGGGCCACGGAGGGACGCTCGACCGATGCGTAGGGCATCACAACCAGCACGACGTCATGCATGCGATGTCTCACGAGACGGTGTTGACCTGCGCGGCGATCTGGCTCACGAACGATGTGACCGTATTCGTGATCTGCGCGAGATTGACGTTCACCGCGGGTCCGGCAACGACGTTCACGACCGGTCCTGCGATGACCGCGACCTGATTCACGACGACCACGGCGATCGTTTGTGGTGCAATCGCTTCGAGGTATTGATCCTCGACCGCGCCGGGCGCGATCTCGTTCGGATTGCGCGGCAGCACGAGGTGGTATTGCTCGGGTGATTCCTCGTGCACCGCAACGCTGAGATCTTTCGGCAACTCGACGCCGGCTTCGATCTCCTGCAACTCGTCCTGCACGACTGCTTTCGGATTCTTCAGCAGGCGCTTTTTGTAGCTCGCGTCACGCCACGCATTCGCGACGATCTTCGCTTCGAAATCTTTGCGGCTGACGACTTTTGGTCCGGACATGGATTCGTTCTCCTGTCGCGTCACGCGACACTCGCGCTGGCCTGATTGACGACGACGTTGATGACGTTCGCGACCTGACCCGTGACCTGCAGGGTGATCTGCGCGATGCCGATAACCTGCGCGACGCTGAGCGGGCCGGTGACGGTGACGACGTTGTTGATGTTGGCGACGAGCACCGCGACGGTCTGCGGCGCAACCGCTTCGAGTTGTTCATCGGCGATGGCGCCAGGCGCGATCTC
>JBQCJC010000057.1:0-3554 GCA_051953135.1 Thermoanaerobaculia bacterium
CATCGTCATCCCGAGCGTAGCGAGGGACCAGGGCGGGCGGGTGGCGCGAATCTCATGCCTCGTACCACCACTCGAGCCCCAGATCCCACGTTCTCGCTCGGGATGACATCGTGGCGCGAATCTCATGCCTCGTACCACCACCCGAGCCCCGGATCCCTCGCTCTCGCTCGGGATGACATCACCGCCAGATCAATCGCGCTCGCGCCACCGTCCACGCGATTCTCATCGTGTCCTTCAGCGGCTTGTAGTGACTCGTGGCGATTCCGTCGACGAAGCCGAGATCGATCGAGATCGACACGATCTTCATTCCTCGGCGGCCCGCGCGCACGATCACTTCACTCTCCATGTCGAAGCCATCGGTGTGCAGCTGCAGCGATCGCAGGAGAGTTGCGGAGTACAAACGAAATCCACTCTGCGAGTCCGCGACCGGCACTCCTGCGGCTTTCGAAATGCACCACGCGGAAAAGCGATTCGCATTGCGACGGCGCGGCAGCATGTGCTGAAAAAGATGCGCGCGTCCACCGATGATGAGGTCCGCGCGACTGCGTTCCCACTCAGCGATGAACTTCGGAATCTCGCCAGGAAGATGCTGACCATCTGCATCGAGCGTGAGCACCGCTTCGCTGTTGCGCTCGAGCGCGTACGCGAATCCTGTTTTCAGCGCCGCGCCTTTGCCGCGATTCACTTCGTGACGCAACACTGTCGCACCGGCATCGCGCGCAACATCGCTCGTACGATCCGTCGAGCCATCGTCGATCACGAGCACATCCGGCGTTTGCGCAAGCGTCGCCTTCACGACATTCGCGAGCGTGCGCTCCGCATTCAGCGCGGGGATGATCGCGATCACGCGCCCTCCCGCGTCACGACAGCGCACACGATGCCGCCGCCGGCCGACAACGAATTCACGAGCACGGTTTCATAGCGACCTTCTTCGACCGCGAGCAACGCCGCAATGAGCTGCAGCATCCCGCCGGCGGCGTACTCGCCGAAGATCTGCTTCGTCGTCACGACTTGCGCATCCGCGAATGCGCGTTCGATTGCACGTTGCTCGACCGCATCAGCACGCAGCGATCCATTCGCGGACGCGAAGATCGCATCGACATTCGTAAGCTCCGCATCATCGAGCGCCGCGCGCATCGCGTGAATCACACTCGCCTCATCGTCGCCCCAGTTCGAAACGGGCGCCGTCGTATCGCGCGCAATTCCAAATCCCGCGAGCCACGCGTACGGCTTGCGCTTGCCGCCATTCGCGACCAGCACCGCACCGCCTTCGCCTAACACGAAGCCATTGCGCTGCGCATCGAACGGACGCGCGGCCTCATCGATCGAACCATCTGCATGCGCGAGCGCGCCGATGCGATCGAGCACGCTGAACAACATCTCGTTCGCTTCCTCGACGCCGCCGATCAGCGCGGAATCGACCGTGCCTTTTGCGATCTGCGTCGATGCATACATCGCCGCCGAAAGCGCGGACGACTCGCGTTGCGTGATCGTCACGTTGAATCCGCGCAGCGTGTACTCGATCGCGATGTGACTGCCGGGCGCATTCGCGACCGACTCCGCGAACAACTGCGGCGGCGCGAGTGCCGCACCTTTCTCCACGTACTCCTGCATGTAATCCACGGACGTTTGTACGGGACCGAACGACGTTCCGATGGCCACACCGGTGTTCGCGCCGAGCGTCGCGCCGCAATCGTCGATAGCGAGCTTCGCGGCGCTGAGGCCAAGACGCGAGAGCGTGTTCATGCGACGCATCTTCATCACCGGGATGAAATCGCGCGGCTTGAACTCGCGCACGAGCGCCGCTTTGTGCGCGGACAAACCCTGCGTGTCGAATCGATCGACGTCCGCGACCGCGCTCGCGCCGCTGTTGAGCAACGCACGAAACGCATCGACGCCGATCGCGCCGGGAGCAATGACACCGATGCCAGTGATGGGTATACGCGTCAAGCGAGCGGGTTTATATCAGACGCGCCGAAAGGCCAGCGACACATTGCTTCCGCCGAACCCGAACGTATTGGAAAGCACGTTCGTCATCGGCATCGGCCGCGGCGTTTCAGGAATGTAGTCGAGCGAGCACTCCGGCGCGCGTTCCTTCAGACGCAACGTCGGCGGCGCAATTTGATTCTGCAGCGCGAGCACCGTAACGACCGCTTCGATCCCACCCGCGGCACCAAGCGTGTGTCCGAAGTACGACTTGCTCGAGGACACTGGAACATCCGTTCCCACCGCCGCGATGATGCCGCGCGTTTCCGAAGAATCATTGAGCAAAGTGCCGGTGCCATGCGCGTTGACGTACTGCACCGATGCAGGTGTGAGTCGCGACTCCGCGAGCGCGCCACGCATCGCCGCTTCCGCACCATGACCATCTTCCGCGGGCGCGGTCGGATGATGCGCATCGCACGACGCGCCGTAGCCCGTGAGCTCCGCGAGAATGTTTGCGCCGCGCGCAACAGCATCATCCCAGCGCTCGAGCACGAGATAGCCCGCGCCTTCGCCTAACGTGATGCCTTTGCGCGCCGACGAGAACGGCGAGCACGGCTCGGGATCGACGGCCTGCAGCACATTGAATCCGCTGTACGTCAATCGGCACAGCGCATCGCTGCCGCCCGCGATCGCCACGTCCGCGTGCTTCGCGCGCAGAAAATCGGCGGCCATGCCGATCGCCGCACCCGCGGATGCGCACGCGGTCGCGTTCGAAACAACGCCGCCACCGAGTTTGAAAAGATTCGCGACTGCATCCGATGGTCCCGACGTCGGCTGTTGCAACACGCGCGATGCAGGTGCGCGACGACGTCCGTGCACGAGTCGCGCGAAGTAATACTCCTCGCCTTCGAGCAAACCGCCCGTGGATGTTCCGGTCGAAACGATTGCGCGCTCACGCGGCAGCGGCGAATTCTCACTCGCCTGCTCGATCGCTTCTTTCACCGCGAGCACGGCGAGAAGATCGGTGCGCGACATGCGCTTCGTCTCGCGCTTTGAGACCGGCAACGTCGCTTCGACTTCCGCGGCGATGTCGGTTGGAAAGGTTTCGTTTGGAAAGCGAGTGAGCTTCGCAATGCCCGCCCGTGATTCGACAATCGATTGCCAAACCTCGGCCTTGTCGCGGCCGATCGAACAGAGGATGCCGGCGCCAGTGACAGCGATGCGTACCGCGGGATCAGGTAGTCTCACGAGCGCTCAGATAGAACCTGCCGGTCACGACTTCTAGTCCATCCAAAAGTCCGACTCCGCTGAATCGAAACGTACCACCGAACTCGACCTCGAGCGTCACGGTACACACGATCACATCGCCAGGTTCCGGAACGCGAGTGACGATGCATCGATCGATGCCGCTGAAGAATCCCTGTTCCTTGAACACGAGACCACCCGCGAACTGCGCCATCGCCTCGACGATCATCACACCCGCCGGCAACGTGTCGTTCGCGGTGCAAACGTAAATGCCTTCGATCGTCTTGTCGTCGATCTTCCGCACCGCGCTCGCCGCGCGGAAAGGGATTTGATGCGGAAGATTCGAGAGCCAGTTCATAGTGGAGCGGCGGGCTCTCAGCCCG
>JBQCJC010000058.1:0-21735 GCA_051953135.1 Thermoanaerobaculia bacterium
CAGTCCCAGAAACTCCAGTCGCTTTCGATATCGCATGCCGGCTGCGCGCGGGCTGAATTGCTCGCGAATCGTTTTCTGCGCGCGCGCGCCGAGCCGCGTGCGATATGCATCGTCCTCGATCACGCGTCGCAGGTGTTGCGCGGCGTGATCGACATCCGGCGCGGCCCACAGCTGTCCCGCTTCGGATGGACCGTATGCGCGATCGAGCGTCACGAGATCGTACGCAACGGGACACGAGTTGCCGGCGTTCATGAAATCCATGTTGCCGGACCATCCCGTCGCGATGACCGGCTTGCCGAGGTCCATCGCTTCGGCGAGAACGAGTCCGAAGCCTTCGGATCGATGCAGAGAAACGATCGCATCGCACGATGCGACGAGTCCGTTCGCACGCGCGCGCGACAACGTTTGATTGACGAGTTGCACGCCCGGAATCGCGCGCAGCGATTCGTATTCATCGCGATGCTGATCCGCGGCCGTCGTTTTGATCAGCAGCGAAACGCCGGAAGGATTCGGGAACGCGCGCCGGAACGCATCGATCGCGCCCATCGGATTCTTGCGTTGCGCGATGCTGTCGAAATCAAACATGCACAGGAACGTGAAGTGTCCGTGCGGCACACCGAACTCCTGCGGCGTGCATGGCGCAAGCTCCGCGACTTCGATGCCGTGCGGCATGTGCACCACCGGAATTGTGACGCTCTTCGCGAGCATGCTCTGCACGAAGAGACTCGGCGCCCACAACTCGTTGTACGGCTCGGCCGCGCCGATGAGCGCAGCAGGAAGCTCGGGCAGTTCCCAGTGCCAGCAGCCGATCGTGTACGCGCGCGCGTCGAAGAGTTGCGGCAGTTGATTGCGCACGATCGCAACCTGATCCGCATTGACGTGCAGGATCGTCGCGCGATGCTCGAGCCTCGGCGCCAGCGTATCGCTGCCATCGAGATCGATCGCACGATGAGGAATCGCCGCGTCTTCGGACGACGCAGCGCAACGTCGCGCGGATTCGCCGACGCCGGTGTCGCGCGTGAAGTATCCGACGATGTCGAGACCTGGCCGCAGTGTCGTCGCGATCGGAGCCGCTTGTGGCTTCGCTTCGCCACGCCCGAGAAGCTTCTCGCGTGCGGCGGTGCGGAGTGTTTTCGGGAACAGCAACACGAGAGGACGCAAACTCGAGAGCACGCGATACGCGCGCGCTTTCACGCGTGATCTCGAGGTCGGAGTCCAACGCTCGCGAAATTTGTGGAAGAGCTCCGAATGCGCAAACGGATCTTCGCCCGCGGCCTGCTGCAATTCGGGTTGCGTGCGATACGCGATGCGCGCGCCGTTGGAGATGCGCGTGCCGTCGTGGAACACACCGAATGCGTATGGCGCGCGGCGAAACTCGCGATAGCCCGCGTCGTGCAAATCATCGAGATACTTCGTGACGAGCGTGCGTTCATCGCCCACGGTCGCGAGAGGTTGTTCTGCATGCTTCGAAACGAGATGCGGATACGCGGGATCGGCGCCGCTGAAGTGAAAGAAGCGCAGCGGCTGTCCGTTCACCGTGATCGCATCGCCGTCGATGACTACACGACGCTGCTCGAGATTCCAGTACGCCACGTTGTATCCGTCGTGACGCAGCACGCGCACATCGGAGAAGAGACCGGGCACGAGGTCGATCCACTTCTGATCGACGAACAACCCGTTCGGAATGTCGACGACGCAGTCGAACTCGAGCTTCTCCTGCCACCACTTCAAAAAGCGCGGCAGCTCATCGTGTCGCTGTGCGGCGAGAAAGCCTAGGTTGTATGTGCCGGCTTGCAGGATCGAGCGCTCGCTCGGATGTCCGGTGCTCGTGATCGATGCCGTGAGATGCGGCGTCAGCGTGAGGAACGCGCGCTCGTCGAGCTCCGGCATCGCGCTGAAAACGCGAATGTCGGGATCGAAATACAGCACGCGATCGTAGCCGCGCGCGAAGAGAAATTCGAACATCCACGGCTTGATCGCGGTGTTCAGCTCGAGCAGCGTGTAGCGAAACGTGAACGCACGCGGGTTCGGCAGAGACAGCGCGTCGATCGAGATCGACGTGAAGTTTTCAGCGATCGACGGAGCCTCGCCCGCGAAAAGAACGAAGCGTTCCCACTCCGGATGATGCGTCTCCAGCGATGCCATCAGCACTCGCGCGAAGTGCCGGTAGTTGGGCGAGATGATCGAGAAAACGGCGGTTTTCAACAATGGCGAATCTCTCACACCTGCATGCGATTGCGCTGGCGCCGATTCTCCTGCCATCGGTCGTACGCGGTGATTGCGCGCGAGGGACGAAACAAACGCAGCGCGTTGGTGATGCGCTCTCCGATGCGCCACGTGCGCGAGGCGAAGACGGCGCGGAGGAGTTGATCGAGTGCGTCGATATTTGCGCGCAGCTCGCGCTCGCGTTTGTCGATCGCCGCGAATTCATCGAGCAACGCGAACGTGTGCGCGGACGTCGGTGCGAGCGCGGAGCGCAACGCATCTCCGCTGCGCAACGCGCGCAGCACTTCACGCTGATGCGCGTCGAGCGACTCGTCGTCGAGCGTCGTGGCTCCGCTGCGATTGAAATCGGCATTCACGATTTGCTGCAGTCGCTCGTGCGCGGGAATGCGCAATCCTTCAATGCCGAGTCGTTCGAGATCCGCATGCAACGCGGCGATCGTCGCGGATGGATTCGCGAGCAACTCCTCGTACGAAACCAGCACGCGCGGCAGTCCCGCGGTGTCGCGAAAGATCGTGCGATAGTGATGCTCCCAGGCGGCGAGCGATACGGCGAATGGCTTGCGATCGCGCGTCATCAGCGATCGTGCGACCGCGAGCGGATGGCGCCACACGATCACGCATACCGGCGCATCGAGCGCTTCGCGCCACAGCGGAAAGAGCAGCGACATGCGCGGATCTTTCAGCACGAACGGGCCGTGATGTTCGAGCGATGCGATCACGCGCCTGATGCGCGCGAGTGCGTCGTCGTGTTGCTGCTGCGAGAGTCTCGCAACGTCCGCATGGGAGATGCGGTCCGTCCAGTTCGCGTGCAGCACATCGAGCAGTTCGGTGTCGATCGCAACCGCTTCCTTGTGTTCCCAGTAGCCATTCGGATTGAAGAGATCCGGAATCTGCAGCGCGTCCGGCTCGCCCGCGTACGCGCCGAGCGCACGCACGAGCTCCGTCACGACGGAGGTGCCGGAGCGATGCATGCCGAGAATGACGATCGATTGGGAACTCGTGTGGTGTGTGCGCTGCGGTTGTCGCTCGATCCCTTCCGCGTGCAGACGTTCATGAAACAGCTCGATGCGGCGCTGCGCCGCGGGATACGGCGTCGGCAGCAGATAGCCGTCGTCGGTCGCGAGATGGTGATAGTGAATCAGCACCGGATCGAGCTCCGCGTAACCCGGCGGCGGCACGACGTGCGTCGCATTGATTTGATAGTTCAGTTCATCCGGCAGCTCGACGATCGGCACGCCGCTCTCGACGAGTGCGAGCGTGAGACTCGCCTGATGCAAATGCCGGTGCGATGGCGCGCAGAGTTGCGGATCGTCCGCGAGGATCTGATTGAACTTTCGCCACGACGGTGCGAGCTGGCGCATCAACGCGATCGGCGCCGCGAGCACGCCCGCGTTGAAGTACGGAATCATGAGCGTGTTGCTGAACTTCGCGAGATACGTGCGCGGCGGTTTCGTGAGGTCGAAGTGTGCGAACAGACGCTCGAACACTTCATCAGCGATCGTTGGCGTCGGCGCGACCTTCGCCTGAAACGCATCGGCGCGCAGATACGGCAATGGATCGCGCGTGAGCAGCGTGTCGCAGTCGAGCAGGAACATCACCCGTTCCGGTTCATTCAGCAATGATTCGATCAGCTGATGTCGATTGCCGGTCGGACTCGAAGGATGAAAGCGCGTGACGGTGCGAATCTCCGCGCCGAGGGACTCGAGTGTCGCGCGTGCGTTCGCTTCGAGCTCACCGACGCCGCATACGACCACGCGCACGTTCGCGAACGATTCGCCGAACCAGCGGATCGAGCGCAGCAGACGAATCGCCTGCGCGAGCATGCGCGTCGTGTTTTCGGTGAGCAGACCGACGACCACGTCGGAGGGTTGCAGGGCGCCGTCCGTCACCGTGCGATCCGATCCCTTCCGGTGATCAGTCTCGCGCCGCGCTGGTAGGTGAGATACGCCCACGCCCATTGCGAGATCACGAGGAAGCGATTGCGAAATCCAATCAGAAAGAAGATGTGAATGACGAGCCACGCCATCCATGCGAAGAAGCCGCCGAACTTTTTGCGTCCGCCGAAATCCGCGACTGCCGCGGCGCGGCCGATCGTCGCAAGCGAACCTTTGTCCCAGTACTTGAACGCGCGCAGCGGCTGTCCCGCAATTGCGCGTTCGAGATTGCGCGCGGTGTGTTGTCCTGCCTGAATCGCGGCCGGTGCGACGCCTGGAACGAGTGAGCCGTCCTGCTGTTGCGCGGCGGCGAGATCGCCGATCACGAAGACATCATCGTGACCCGGAATCGTGAGCTCGGGCGTGACGAGCACGCGGCCCGCGCGATCGAGCGGAACGTTCAATGTTTTTGCGAGAGGCGAGGCTTGCACGCCGGCGCCCCACAACACCGTGCGCGTCGCGATCGTGCGATCGCCGATCTTGACCTCGCGATCGTTGACGTCGGTGACGATCGCGTTCGTGATCACTTCGACGCCGAGGTCCGCGAGTTGTTGTCGTGCCTTCTCCGAAAGATCCGGCGGATACGTCGGCAGCACGCGATCTTTTCCTTCGACGAGAATCACGCGTGCGCCTTCGGGATGAATGCGGCGGAAATCGCGAATGACGGTTTGCCGCGCGATCTCCGACAACGCACCCGCGAGCTCGACGCCGGTGGGACCCGCGCCGATCACGACGAATGTGAGCCACTGTTGTTGCGTCGCGGGATCGCTTTCGCGTTCCGCGGCTTCAAACGCGAGCAGGATGCGGCGGCGAATCTCGAGCGCATCGTCGATGGTCTTGAGTCCGGGAGCATCGCGTTCCCATTCGGGATGATTGAAGTACGAGTGCGTTGCACCGGTGGCGAGGACGAGAAAGTCGTAGCGCAGCATCGCGCCGTCGGCGAGCGTCAGCGTCTTCGCGTTGGTGTCGACGGATTGCACATCGCCGAGGATGACGGAGACGTTTTTCTGCTTGCGAAGAATGCCGCGAATCGGTGCGGCGATGTCCGCGGGATTCAGCGCCGCGGTTGCAACCTGATACAGCAGCGGTTGAAAGAGATGGTAGTTGTGACGATCGATGACCGTAATGTCGGCGGGTACGTCTTTGAGACCACGGGCGGTGTAGAGACCCGCGAATCCACCACCCACGATGACGACATGCGACATGGTCGCAAGTCTATACTCCGCGCATGCTGCCCGATCTCACGAAGCTGCATCCGGTCGACGATGAAGGCCGGCTCTTCATTTCGCCGGTGATTCACGACTGGTCGATCGTCTCGTCATACGGCGTCGACAGCGTGATCGATCTCGAAGGCGGACTCGACGCATGCATCCCGACGTTGCCGGGTTCGTGTTTGTACGTGTATTTCCCGATTCTCGATGAAGATCTTCCGGACTTGCGCAAGCTGGAAGCGGTGGCCGCGTTAGGCGCGCATCTCATCGCGACGGGACATCGTGTGTTGTCGCATTGCGGCATGGGCTACAACCGTTCCGCTCTCGTCGCCGGCCGCATCCTCCATCGCCTCGGCTGGCCGGGCGAGAAGATCGTCGCGACGATTCAGGAACGAAGACCGGGAGCCTTGTTCAACGAGGTGTTTGCGGAGCACTTGCGGGCGTTGTAGCTAAATCTCCCCGAACCGCTCCGCAAACTCATTCACGATTCTTCGCAAATCCTCGAGCAGATTCGGATCCGTCGCCAGACGTCCTTTCATCACCACGAGGAACGGCACATCGCCTTCATCTTCCGTCGTGCCTGCGCGCTCGGCCGCTTCGAGCCATTTGTCGGGATCCCCGTCGTACATCGTGAGCAGGATCTGGATGCGAGCGAAATTCGCCGCGAGCGCGCCCATGCCCCAGCGCGGCGTCCAATCGATGATCTCCACCGGTACTTCCACAGGGTTGACCGACAAGCAGGACTCCTTCAAACAAAGGTGTGATGGACAGAGGGATTTCCCTACCCGTGACGTGGCCGGAAGGGGTTACTTGCCGATTTTTGCAAGTTCGGGTTTTCCAATCCAACGGCCATACGACAGGCATCGTGTACACGTAAACGTGTAGTCGGTGATGCCGGTTTCGTTGTTGGGTTTTGCCGCGACTTCCATGCTGGCCTGACAGCGGTAGCAGCGAATGGTGTCGTTGCGCTGCAGGTTCTCGACGTATCCCTCGACCTGCTGATCCTGAAATTCGATCTGCTTCGGCCGCTGCGGAATCTGGATCGTTTCCTTGCCCGCGGCGCAGGTGAGAAAGATGTGATCGGCGAATGTCGTCTGCACGAAGCTGCCGGTCAGCATCGACGCGGGATGTCGCGGACACGGAATCGGCTTCCCGGACCAGTAGACGCGCGCGAGATCGCGGAGCACTTCGACTTCAGATGGCATTCCGTGATTATACGGAACGCTTTCCGCTCTCGATCGCTCCAAACGCGCGCATGAAGTTTCCTCCGAGCACTTTTTCCACGTCGTTGGCGCTCATGCCGCGTTCCATCAAGCGCGCGCTGAGTGCCGGCAATCCGGCCGCGGTCTCGAGTCCTTTCGGAAGCGAGGGCACGCCATCGAAGTCGCTGCCGATGCCGACGTGATCGATGCCGGCGACGTTCGCGATGTGAAAGATGTGATCCGCGACCTGATCGAGCGTCGCCATCGGCGAGCCGAGGGAGACGAACCATTGGAGATACGAATCCCAGTCCGTCCGATCATCCGGCATCTCCTCGGTTCCCCCAAGTCCGCCGGCCGCCGCGTTCTCTTCCTTCTTCCGCTTGTTCGCTTTGAGAATGACCTGCGCCACTTCGTCGCTGATGAACGCGGAGAAGAAGTTCACCATGCACACGCCGCCGTTTTTCGCGAGCGTGCGCAGCATGTCGTCGGTCATGTTGCGCGCGTGTTTGCAGATTGCGCGCGCGGACGAATGCGTTGCGACGACCGGCACGCGCGTCGTCTCGATCACCGCGCGATACGCATCGTCGGAGACGTGCGAGATGTCGACGATCATGCCGAGGTCATTCATCGTCGAGACGACCTCACGGCCGAAGTCCGTGAGACCGCCGTGCTTCGGCGCATCGCCCGATGAATCGCACCAGTTGTTCGTGTTCACGTGCGTCAGAGTCATGTAGCGCGCGCCGCAGTCGTACAGCTCGCGCAGAATGTCGAGCGAGTCTTCGATCGCGTGACCGCCTTCGACGCCGATCATCAGCGCGACCTTGCCGTCGCGCTTCGCGGCGCGAATGCCTTCGCTGTCCGTCGCGAATGCGAGCGCATCGGGACGCCGCGCGGCTTCGTCTTTGATCAGTGTGATCAGCTTGCGCGCGAAATTCGCGGCGCCGCGATTCGCGTAGAACGGCGGGACGTACGCGGCGAAGAATGACGCGGTGATGCCGCTCTCGCGCAGCGTTTTCAAATCGGCCTGCGCCTCGGTGTCATGTTCATCGACATGCACGTTGTGGCGGAACAGGCGATAGGGCGTGTCGCAATGCCCGTCGATGATGATGGCGCGGCGATGGACGTCACTCGGAGAAATAGTCATCGATGCGGTCGAGCTCCTTCACAACGGACGGAAAGTCGTCGAAGAGAAACTCCGCTTTCGCCAGCAGCTCGTCCGCAAACCCGCCGCACCGTACCGCCACGATCGGCATCGGGATGCGATGCGCGGCCAGCACGTCGTACGGCGTGTCTCCCACTGCGAACGTCTTCGCCGGATCGCTTTTCACACGCTCCAGCGCCGCCTGAAAGATCTCCGGAGAAGGCTTCGAGAACTCAGCGTCTTCTTTCGACGTCGTGCCTTCGAGCAAATCTCCGACGCCGAGAAGCTCGACATAGTACTCGACCTCGTCGGGATTCGAAGACGATGCGAACGCGAGCTTCACACCACGATCCGCGAGCGCACGAATCGCGTCGATGACGCCCGGAAACGGCTGCACGGTTTTCATGTACTTCTTCGTCCACAACTCGCCGCGATACTTCTTCAGTTTCTCGCCGAACGTGCGCATCTCGCGAGCATTGAGGGTGTCGGGCACGAGGAGATCGCCGCCCTTGCCGATCTGCTGGCGAACGACATTCCAGTCGACGTCTTTCTTGAAATGCGCGAACGCCTCGACCCAGCAGTCCGCATGCTTGTCGTTCGAGTCGATGAGTGTGCCGTCGATGTCGAGGAGAAAGGCCTGTGTGATCACGAGAGGCGAGATAGCAAACGCAGCGCCGGAGCGCTACGGAGCGCCGGCTTCCAGCCGGCCGGACCGCGGGCATCCTGCCCGCTGCGGGCTGGAAGCCCGCGCTCCGTTTGCGCCCGTCACGCGCGCGCCGAGCGTTCCGCGATGTAGACCGCGTGTCCCTTCGGCAACCTTCGCGTGCGATACGACCTGCGCACCGTGACGCGGAAATCGTGTGCGTGCAGCAGCGCCTTCAGCGCATCGCGATCGTAGAGCTCGAGGTGATGCACTTCCTTGTCGCGACGCATTGCGCCGTTCACGACGCGAAACGTTTCCACCGTGCGCGTGAGGTGCCTGCCATCGCTTTCCTTGATCGCGATGACGCTCCAGTCGTCGCCATCGACGCGCACTTCATCGTGCGGCGGATACGCGCCGCGCTCGGCGACGTCGAAGATCAACAGGTTCGTCGTCGCGTTCGTGATCAGTCGCTCGACGGCGTCCCACGTTCCGTAGTTCAGCACTTCGCCCATCGCCAGGATCGCGTTGCAATCGGGAGTCTCGACTTCGTCGAACGTGCCGACCTGGAATCGCGCCTTCGGCGCGGTTTTCTTCGCCAGCGCGATCATGGATGGCGATGCATCGAAGCCGAGCACTTCGAATCCGGCGCGCGTGAGCTCGCGTGCGAGAACGCCGCTGCCGCATCCGAGCTCGACGACGAGGCCGTCGCGAATGTCGCGCTGCCACAGCATCTCGATCACGCCCGGCGCCGCGGATTCGGCGAACTCGCTGAATCCCGCGTGATGGATGTGGGCGAGATCGTCGCGGTAGTGCGTCATCGTTCGGCTTCGCGTTTGATCGCCGCGAGCATGAAGCGGCGAATGAGCCCGCTGAACGGACCGATGAAAAACCAGTACGCGCGAAACTTCGCGCGCGCATCGTCGGCGCAGAGCACGCGCGTTTCGGTGCGCAATCGCGTCGCGTCATTTTCGGATTCGGTGGTGAAGTTCCATCCGCCGCGCGCGGTGTTCGGTGCGACGGGCTGGTGGAAGCGCTGCGCATCGACGCCGCGCGGACGGCAGAGCGGATGCCAGAACGGACCTTCGAGTCCGATCACGAGCTCGTTCGGACGATCGTCGGCCGCGATCGTGAATCCTTCATGAAACTGCAGCGAGACGCGTTTGCGTCGTAAGCCCATGCCGCGCAGCGCGAGCAGTACCTTCACGACCGGATGCGCGGTGAGATCGGCGGTGCGGATCGCGTCGTACACGCGCTCGCGCGGTGCGTTCACGAGCGTGGAGTGGCGCTTCGCGACGTCGAAGCGCGGCATGAATTCATCGAGCAGCATTTAAGAATGATGTGCGCGCAGGAACGTCTCCGGTTTGCTGAAGACTTTGGCGATGTTCATTCCGTTGCGCACCGCTTTCAATGTGACCTGGCGCGTGGCGAGCGCGGCGCCGAGTTGCACGTACGTGCGCAACTTGCCGCGAAGTTTGTAGCGGACGTCGAGCGCGTGGCGCCACAGGCCTGAGTATTCGGCGTAGAACTCGTCGAGCGGCAGGGTCGTCGGCAGCACGGTGTGGACGATGTCGAACATTTCCCACTCGCTGGTCTTCACGTTCTTTTTCGCCGTGTCCCACAGATCGGTGCCGGGCAGCGGCGTGAGAATCGAGAAGCCGCTGTTGTACGCGCCCATCTGATCGATCCAGTCGCGCAGGCGCTTGAAGTCATCGCGATCCCACGCCGGATCGACGATGAAGTTCGGCGTGAAGCCGACGTTCATTTCTTTCAGCAGGTTGATCGCGCGAACGTTGTTGTCCGCGGTGTTTTTCTTGTTGACCGCTTTCAATCCTTCGTCGGTGACGGATTCGAGGCCGAGGAAGATCGCGAGGTTGCCGCAGTCCTTCCACATCTCGATGAGATGCGGAAACTTGCAGATGATGTCGGTGCGCGTCTGCACGGTGAAGTATTTGCGGATGCCCGACGCTTTGATCTGTTTGGCCATCTCCTCGCCGCGTTTCACGTTCATCCAGAAGATGTCGTCGGTGATGAAGATGTTCGGCGCGGTGATCTGCTCGAGCTCCTGCACGACGCGCTGCGGCGATTTCTCGCGGAACGTCGACTCGTGAAACTTCCAGACCGAGCAGAAGTTGCACTTGAACGGACAGCCGCGCGCGGTCTCCATGAGCGCGAGCGGTTTGCGGAAGTTGATGTAGTACTTGTCGGCGTAGTGGGCGATGAGGTGTCGTGCAGGAAGCGGATAAGAGTCGAGGTGCGGTCGCGCGGGCGCGTGGCCGGTGAAGACCCACGCATCGTCGCCATGAAGATGGAGTCCTTCGACTTTTTTCAGATCGCGCGCATCGCGTAATGCGTTGACGAGCGGCGGCATGACTTCTTCGCCGTCGCCGGTGGCGATGCAGTCGATCGCTTCGTGGCGAAACCAGTCGGGATCGCGCGAGGCATCGTGTCCGCCGACCACGACGAACGCTTTCGGCATCTCCCGCTTGATGTGTTGCGCGAGGCGAATGGTGCGATTGCGCTCCGTGGTGAAGTTGCACTGCAGGCCGACGACGTCGGGATCGAATTTTTTGCAGTCGGCGAGACCGCGTTCTTCGCCGTCGATGCGGAGGTCGAGGACTTTGCACTCATGCCCGTCCTGCTCGAGACACGCGGCGACGCAGATCGGCCCGAGGGGCTCGACGAAGGTGAGCATCTCCAGACCGAGAATGCCTCCCACCGGAGGTTTGAGGAATGCGACCTTCATGATTGCGCGAAACGTTAGCACGACGACGAGCTGTTGCTCACCTCCGTAACAACTGCATTGCATGACCTCGCTGCATACGCGATTCTGACGACGCTCTTCGCGGTGCCGCTCACCGCGATCGCGATCGGTGTGCTGCGCTTCGCGCGCCGGCAGTGGCGTTGGCGTCGCGTGCTGCTCGTCGCGGTGCTCATCGGCTTCGCGCTCCCGATCGCGTGGCAGCTGATCTCGCTCGATGGTCTCGTTGGCTTGTTGTTCGGCTCATTCGACGATCGCACCGAGTACGCGCCGCAGTACTCCGCGATCGGGTTCTGGTTCGTGCACGACGGCATGCCGGAAGCCGAGGTGCGAGAGCTGGTCGGTGATCCGCTCGAAACGTATGTACACGAACCAGGCGTGACCGCGTGGCGCTGGACCCGCAGCGGCGACAGCTATCGCGTGCGCGTGGTGCTGTTTCGCGAGGGACGAGTGATCAGGAAGATCAGCGAGTTTTATCTCGATTGATTTCCGATCGCGCCGCTCGGTCGCGGTGAAAAACGAATTCATGTCCTTCCAACAGGTTGGGTCATGAATTCGCAAATGCGCTCGATCGAAAGACTTCGCGCCGCGGGTATCCTTGCCGGCAGCTTCACTGACATCCAGAACGAGTCAGCCGGCACGAGCGCAGTCGTGAGGTCGGCGTGTCCACCGGCTGCCTCCGCATTCGGAGGCGCGATGAGTATTCGTCTGTGGCCGGGCCGTGCGTTCGCCGCGTTGATCGGCGCGCTCGTCGTCCTGCTGTCGATTCCGTTGCGAAATCATTTTCGCGATCCGATGCGCGATCTCACGCTCGCGTCGCGGCCGTTCGAAGCGCGTGTGATCGGGCTCGCGTATGCGCCGCTGTCTGTGAAACGTGGCAGCGGTGAAACGGATGCCGTCAACGACGTGCTGACCGATCTCGATGTCGCACTTCGCAAGGAAAGAACGCCGGAGAATCTGCATCGATTCGCGACGGCGTTGCTGGC
The DNA here is from genome assembly GCA_051953135.1 of Thermoanaerobaculia bacterium. Taxonomy (GTDB): domain Bacteria; phylum Acidobacteriota; class Thermoanaerobaculia; order Gp7-AA8; family Gp7-AA8; genus QHVT01. Next base: position 12,102 of record JBQCJC010000058.1, read on the forward strand.
ATCGGGAGACGCTGCTCGCGCACGCAAGCTGCTCGAAGAAGCATCTGCCGCGACGCCGGACGATCTCGCGATTCTCTCGGATCTCGCGACCGCCGAGCTCGCGGATGAACGCGTGTTCGATGCCGCGGAGCACAGCGGCTTCGTTCTCGAGCGCGATCCGATGTACGCGCCTGCCGCATTCACGTGGGCCGTGTCGATGGAGCGTCTCTTCAACAAGCCCGCGGCAATCGATGCCTGGCGGCGATATCTCATCGTCGATGCGGACAGTGCATGGGCGGATGAAGCGCGCACGCGTCTCGCGGCGTTGCAGCAACCGCGCGTGACATGGCTCGAAGAGCGAACGCAACTCGATGCGGGTGCATCGCGCGAAACGATTCGGCGGCTCGTGGCGAAGTATCCACAGCTCACGCGCGTGCGCGTGATCAACAAGCTTCTTCCGCGCTGGTGCGCGACGGGCGATCCGGCGTTGTTCGCGGCGATGCAGGCGATGGCGGAGGAGCGTGCGCCGTACGATCCGTTCCTGCTCGACGTCGTTACCCATGCGCGTGATCGGCGATTCGAGATCAAGGCCGGAGTCGAAGCGTGGGACGCGGCGATGGCGGTGAGCAACGATGCTGCCGCGTCAGCAAGGCTCTTCACGATCGCGGCGCAGGTGTTCGAGCGCGCGGGGTCTCCGCTCGCGTGGAATGCGTGGATCTTCGCGGCATCGAGTGAACAGAACACGGGACCAGCAGCAATGGTGCTGTCACGTCTCGATGCCATCGATGCCCGCCTCGGCGATCGGTATCCGTCGCTGACGAGTGACTCGCTGATGACGCGCGGTCTCGTGCTCGCGCGCGGTCGTTCGCTTTCGATGGGCTTGCGCGCGTGGCGTGATGGTCTCGCTGCGGCGCGCCGCTCGGGTGAGATCGAGGTGCAGCAGCAGTTGCAGCAACTCATCGCCGCGGCGCTCGAGGCGAGTGTCGATCGCGGCGAAGCCGATGCGGAACGTTTGCGTGCGCTCGAGCTTTTCGATTCGTACGTCGGTCATCCGGGCTATCTCGCGGACTGCTACGCCGATGCATCGTTCGGTGCGCAACGCGCCGGACGTCCGTACGTGGCGCGTGCGTTCGCTCGTGCGTATGCGGCAGTCGCGGCACAGTCGAATGATCTGGTTCGCGGCGCGTACAGCGATCTTCGTCGCGGTCTCGCGATTCTCGACATCGGGCATCTCGACGCGGCATCGCATGCGATTGCGTCGGCGCGAATGCGTGCGCTGGCAATGCCGGTAGGCGGCTTTCGCGAACCGTTGCTCGCCGAGAGCGATTACGCCGCAGGTGTAATCGCGCATCGAGAAAAGCGTTTCGATGCGGCGATCGATTCGTTCACGTCGGCGATCCTCACGTGGGAGCGTTCCGACTGGCATCTGCATTCCGCCGGCGGGTACTTCGCGCGAGCGGAGGCGAATCGCACGCGAGGCGATGTGCGAAACGCGGAAGCGGACTATCGAGCCGCGGTCGCCGAGATGGAAGCGCAGCGCACCGGGTTCGAGCCGCAGCAACAGGTCGCGTATTTCGAGCGTGCGGAAGTGGCGTTCGAGCGTCTCATCGATCTGCTCGTGACGCAGGGTCGTACGAACGACGCGCTGTCGATCGCGGAGCGCAAGCGTGCGCGCGCGTTACTCGATCGCATCGGCGGCAGCGAGCCTGCGACGCCACTCGACGCGAATCAGATTCAAGCGCACGTGCCCGCGGATGCCGCGTTGCTGCACATCGCGGTGCTCGAGAACGCAACGGACTTGTGGCTCGTGCGACAAGGAAAGATTCAGCATGTGCGTCGCGACGTGCCGCGCATCGAGATCGAACGCGCCGTGACGCGTCATCTCGATGCGATCGATCGCGGCGACGAAGCCGCGACGAAACGCGAAGGACGCTGGTTGTACGACCAGGTCGTCGCGCCGGTGATCGGAGAGTTGCCATCCGATGCAACGCTCGTGATCGTTCCTGACGGCGCGTTGCACACGTGTCCGTTCCCTGCGCTCGTTGCCGATGATGGGCGATGGCTCGTCGAGCGTTTCTCTCTTGCGTCGGCTCCGAGTGCCAGTGTGTTGTTTCGCCAGTTGCCTCCGCGTCATCGCGATTCGATGTTCGCGGTTGCGGAACCGGCTCCTCACGGCATGCAGCGACTCTCGGCAGTGACGAGCGAAGCGGAAGATATCGCGCGCGCCTATCCATCCGGCATTTTCATGCACGGCGCTGCGATCACTCCGAATGAATTTCTGCAGCACGCGGGTGCGTCGTCGTGGGTGCATTTCGGCGGACACGCGAGAACGGACGTGGAACATCCGGCGCTGTCGTCGTTGATGTTCGAATCGACCGATGCGTCAGCAGAAGAACTGACGGCTGCGACGATCGGCGCGAGCCGCCTGCCTTCGGCGCCGTTCGTGGTGCTGGCCGCATGCAGTACTGGGCGCGGAAAACTGCGCCGCAATGAAGGGACTCAAAGCCTCGCCGCCGCGTTCCTGCAGGCCGGTGCCCGAGGCGTGGTGGCCACGTTGTGGGACGTCGATGATGCTTCGTCCGCGAAGCTGTTTCGTGCGTTCCACCAGAACCTTCGCGAAGGCGCACGTCCCGCGGATGCTCTCCGCGCCGCGCAACGCGCCCTCCTGCGAAGCCCCGATCCTCGGCTGCGCGCGCCGTCGGTCTGGGCCAGCGCCGTCCTCGACGGAACGATTTGAGAGAGAAGAGAGAGGACTCCATGGATGTAGAAATTGTGTTTTCAGGAATCTGCGCGTTCAACAACGTGAAGGGCACGAATACGAGGATGGGCACCGATCCATCTGTGACGCTAGTGCGAACGGATCGACCGATCCGCGGAAACGTGATTTCCGAAAGCCCAACGGAAGAAGTGCCGTTTTTCGGAGTGACGAGTGCCGCGGTCACTGACGCCATCGATCGAACGAGAAATCGGAAACGCGACACGATCGATGACGAGGTGTTCGAGATTTCATCGAAACGACAGGCGATCAAGCGTAATCGTCGCAGTCGAGTGAAGACCGAGGGTCCGTCAACGAACGACGAATCATCGACCGCGCATCTCGTCGCCGCACCGAAGGTCCACGTTCCGTATCTCGCATTCGACACGACGCATCTGTCGGTCAACGATCTCGATGGTTTCGTCGAGATCGAAAACGCGAAGAGCTTCAAGATGCTCCCGTTGAATGGCGTGGAGATCGTCATTCAGAGCGAGAGCGCGGGAAAGCCGAGAGTCGACGAGTCGTATGACCTCGTGCTGAAGCGGGATGACTACTGGCCCGAAGTCAAAGACCTGGACTGGAATCGAGAGCTCGTGCCGTTGGCAGGGAAGCAGCCGACGAAAGCGGCGGCGGTGGGATTCATGCGATTCGGCGGCGGCGTGATCGCGGCGGGACGACTCGCTCCGAAAGCGTGGCGGTTCGTCAGTCCGACCGGAAAGGTCCACATCGGCGTGTTTCCGGTGGAAGTGATCTACAGCGATTTCTCGGAAGGGAAGGACACGATCACGATCGAGTTGCGCGACATCGAGAGTCGCGCGCTCATTCGCGATCCGCTTGTGTTCACGGCGAACAAGAATCGCAGTCTGATGCGCCTCTTCGTCGGAAACAACGATCCGGACGACATCGATATCGCCGTGCGTCAAAGCAGGCTTGAGGACATGGGTGAGACGGAAGACTTCGTGTTCCTCAACCTGGTCGCGGACGATCCCGGCCGTGGTCCCATTCCGACGATCGTCGACCCAAATCCTCGGCCCGTGAATGTTCTTCGCGAGCCGGTCGGCAGTCTTTCCTCCGGTCCCTGCGGGCCGATCAACACGAACGGAGGTTAGTGATGAGAATTCCTGTCGTTCTTCAATCGAACCCTCAGCAGTTTCCCGCCGCGGCTCCAGTTGCGGATGTCGGACCTGCCTCGCGTGTTCTGGCGATCCACGTTGCACGACAAGCCAACAACAACTGGTGCTGGGCCGCCGTCACCGAAGCGCTCCTCGGTGTCAGACGAACGCCTCGCCGTTCGCAGTGTCAGGTGGCATCGAAGGTTCTCAATCGCAAGTGCTGCGGGCCGGGAAAATCATCGTGCGACGACGCGGCGGTGATGCTCGATGTACTCCAGACGATGGAGCTGTTGCAGGACGCGCACTCCGGATCATCGACTCCGGAGTTCGTGCGCGACCACATCGATCAGGGATTTCCTCTCGTCGCGCAAATGAAACCGAATGCCGGAAAAGGACACGTCGTGCTGATTACCGGCTATCGACAGTTGACCGACACGCTCAATCTGTTCGTTTGCGATCCGGCGACCGGTTCGCGCGGCGAGTTCGCGTTCGATGAGTTCCGCACCGCGTATATGTCGGCGTATCGATGGGTCGCTACGTTCGAAACATCGTCCGGCCGCGTGCCGGAAGAATGAGGAGGATCCTGTGGCACTCACGATTCAAAACGGACCGAATACCGGCGAGTCGATCGTTCTCGACAATGTTTTCTTCGATCGTCCCGATTCGCCTGCCATGGCGGTGGATTACGCCGGCGATGCCGGCCCGAGCATCGAGGTCTCGAAGGGATACCCGGTGTACAACAGCAATCTTCCCGCGATTCTCGAAAAGAAATTGCTCGATGCGGCGAGGCCGACCAGTTGGCAATACGTCGTTCGAAAGAACGCCGCGTTTCGCCTGGCGGAGATCTCGAATGAAGCGCGCTTCGTCTCGTCGCAATCGCAGGATTTGACGGAGGCATTGCTCGACGTGATCGATGCCGCGGAGCGGCTCGATCTCGTGCAGCACTCGGATTACGAGCTTCGCATTCTGCGCGTCCCCGAGGTCTATCTGAACGCGGTGTGGTTGCACGCAAAAGAACAGGACTGGCTGCTGCCGGTTCGTCCCGCGCCGAAGCCACTGCAAGCGGGTTCGATTCTGACGGAAGCGCAACTCGTGTTCGCACTCACTCCGTTCGCGACGATGCGCCTCGATTCACAGGTAGCGTGACGTTTGTTCGAGAGCCGTCGCGTTCGCGACGGCTCTCACTCGTCTCCGGCGAGCGCGCGCCGATATCCAAAGATCCACGCTTCGGTGTATCCCGCATCGCGCGCGGCCGCGAATGCGAGGAACACGCTCGACGCGGGAACACGCCGATCCGCTTCGATCTCCAGTGGAAGATCGGGGCGCGCGGCACGGAGCTCGCGAATGCGCGCGGGCAGATCGCGCGGCGGGACGACGCGATCTCCGGCGCCGTACTGACCATCGTGCGAGATGCGAATCGTGATCATCTCCGGCTTGTCGAAGAACAGCTGCCCTTCGCGCACGTCGGGTTTCGATCTGACAAACGGACCACACGCCATCGCCGTGTACGGCATGTACATCGCGAACAACACCGCGAGCAGTGCCGATGCGAACGCCGCGGCCGCAGCATCCGGCAGAAACGCGATCCTTCGTTCCACGCGCACAGTATGCTCCTGCACATGCCCGAACCATCGATTGCTCTTCTCATCACGATCGGAGTTCTCGCCGGAGTCCTCAGCGGATTGTTCGGCATCGGCGGTGGCGTCGTGATCGTGCCCGCGCTGATTTACGTCGCCGGATTCCGCCAGCACATGGCCACGGGAACGAGTCTCGCCGTGATGCTGCCGCCGATCGGACTCGCCGCCGCGTTCGAGTACTACCGCAGCGGCAACGTGAACATCCGTGCGGCCGTGATCATCGCCGCGGCATTGCTCGTCGGCGGCTGGATCGGCGCGGCCATCGCGAATCGCATGCCCGGCCCGCAACTCCGTCTTGCGTTCGGCATCTTCGTCGTCTGCCTCGGCGTCTATCTGATCTACGGCGCGGCGAAACGACTCGGCTGGATGTAATCAGAACAACTCGGGAGTCGGCGGAAGTTGCTGCGGCTTCCGGCCGCCATCCATCGCGTAAACCTGCAGCCCGAACAACACGCCGCCGCGCGCGATCACGATGAGCCCTTGCCGAGTTCCGTGCTCGTCGTTCCAGCTGTTCTCGTAGATCGACAACAGTTTGTCGTCGCGCGGAGTCAGGTCGCGCACTTCGAAATCAACGCTCGGACATCCGCATCCGCATCGCGCCACGACGCGCGCACGCGCGAGTTGTCCGCACAACGGTCCCGGCACAATTCGCGCGCGGCAGAGAAGAAACGTCAGCAGTCGATCCTCGTCCTCATTGAGCTCGCGTACATCAGGAATGCGACCGCCATCCGCGCGGTAGTTCGCGAGCCGTTGCTGTTCGGCGTCGAGATACCCATCGACCAGCAGCGCCTGCGTTTTTCGTTGCCGCCGCATGCGCAACAGAAATGCGATGCCCGCGAACATCAGCGAGAACGCAAGACTCCGCAGGAGATTGAGCGTCAGCTCCATCATCCTCTGATATACAACGTCGTCCGATGCCCGAACGCATCACCGCGAAAGTTTTTCGCACGCGCTTTCACAATCCCGACAACGGATTCAGCGTGATCGTCGCGATGCGCGAAGACACGGGCGAGGAAGTGACGCTCGTCGGCACGTTTCCGCCACTGCAGGAAGGCGAGCCGATCGTCGCGACGGGCGAGTATCGCGACGACCGCCGCTGGGGTCCGCAATTCGTCGCCGAAGAGCTCGACGTCGTGATGCCGACGAGCGAGGCCGGCATCGAAGCGTATCTCGCGGCCGGTCACGTGAAAGGCATTCGCGCGGGACTGGCGAAGAAACTCGTGCGCGCATTCGGCGCGGATCTCCTGCGCATCCTCGACGAAGAACCGCGCAAGCTCCTCGGCATCGCGGGACTCGGCGAAAAGAAGCTCGAGAAAATCATCGCCAGTTGGGAAGAGCAACGCGGCGTGCGCCAGCTCATGCTCTTCCTCGCGCAACACGGCCTCGGCGGCGCGCGCGCGTTCCGCATCCACAAGCACTACGGCAATCGCGCGATTCAAATCATTCGCGAGAATCCGTATCGACTCGCACACGAAGTGCGCGGCATCGGCTTCGCGACCGCGGACGCGATCGCGCGCAAGCTCGGCCTCGATCCAACATCACCATTCCGTCTGCTCGCCGGTGTGCGACACGTCATCGACACCGCACGCGATCGCGACGGCCACTGCGGTTTGCCGCGCGACAAGGTGCGCGTCGAGACCGCGAAACTGCTGCAGGTCGACGAGACGCTCATCACCGCGGCGATGGACAGCGCGACGCAACTGCGCGTCGTGATCGACGATCACGATGTGCTGTACGACCCGTTTCTCTACGACGCTGAATCGCGCATCGCGCATGCGTTGATCGAGCTCGCGAGCGAAGCGCCCGCGTGGTCCGATGACATCGACGTCGATGCCGCGATCGATCAGGCCGAGGCGATGCACGCGATTGCGTTGCACGAAGATCAGCGCCGCGCGATTCACATCGCGCTCAGCGCACGCACGTCGGTGATCACCGGCGGACCTGGCGTCGGCAAGACGACGCTCGTGCAGACGCTGCTCTCCGTGCTCGACACCGCGAACGTCGACGTGCAGCTCGCGGCGCCGACCGGCCGCGCGGCGAAGCGGCTCAGCGAAAGCACCGGCTCGACCGCGCAGACCATTCATCGCCTGCTGGAGATGAGTCCGGAGAGCGGGAAGTTCTCGCGCGACGAGAGCAATCCGATCGAAGGCGATGTCGTGATTCTCGACGAAGCCTCGATGATCGACGTGCCGTTGCTCGACGCGGTGTTGCGTGCGCTCGCGCCCGATGCAGCGTTGATTCTCGTCGGCGATGCGGATCAATTGCCGTCGATCGGCGCCGGACAAGTGCTGCACGATGTACTCGCGTCGGAGCGAGTTCCCGCGGTGCGATTGACGAAGATTCATCGGCAGGCCGAGGGCAGCGACATCATCACGAATGCGCACAGAATCAATCGCGGTGAATCGCCGCGTTTTCGCAACACTGCTGAGGATGCGGACATGTTTCACTTCCGCGTGAGCACGCCGGACGAAGCCGTGACGCGCGTCGTCGAGCTCGTGACCGAGCGCATTCCGCGCAAATTCGGATTGAAGTCGCTCCGCGATGTGCAGGTGCTCGCGCCGATGCGCAAAGGTCTCGTCGGCATCGATGGTCTCAATCGCGAATTGCAGCAGGCGCTGAATCCGCGCGAGCGTCATCGCACGAAAGTCGAGCGGCCGAACGATGTCGTGTTTCTGCCGGGCGACAAGGTCATGCAGATCGAGAACAACTACGACAAGAACGTGTTCAACGGCGACGTCGGCGTGATCGCGGTGATCGATCCGCAGGGCGAAGTGTTCGCGGTCGATTACGGCGCGGAGCACATCGTCGACTACACTTTCGACGAAGCCGATCAACTCACGGTCGCGTACGCGACGACGATTCACAAATCACAAGGATCCGAGTATCCGGCGGTCATCGTTGTGCTGATGCCGCAGCACTCGATCATGCTGCGCCGCAATCTCCTGTACACCGCGGTGACGCGCGGACGAAAGCTCGTGGTGGTCGCCGCAGACCCCCGCTCGATCGAGCTCGCGGTGAAAACAGGAAGAGGCGGGGAGAGGTACACGAGGCTGGGTTCGCTATTACGAGCGATGAGTGATGAGCGATGAGCGATGAGCCGCATCGCAAGATCCCACGTGTATCGCCATGACGCCATGCCGGCGAAGGTGTTTCTTGCCGGGCAGTTCATCGTTCATCGCTCATCCCTCATCGCTCATCTCTCATCGTTCGCCTCTACAACTTTGCATTTCGAAACGTCTCCGGCACTTCCGCCTCGAAACTCATCTTCTTTCCACTGCGAGGATGCACGAACGACAGCGTCTTCGCATGCAACGCGAGTCTGCCGAATCCGTCCTCACGTCCGTTGCCATACATCAAATCACCAATGATTGGATGCCCCGCTTCCGCAAAGTGCACGCGAATCTGATTGCGCCGCCCCGTCTCGAGCGTCGCTTCGACCATCGACCAGCGCTTGCCTGACGCAATCACGCGATAGTGCGTGATCGCTTCCTTCCCGCCGCTCTCCACACTCCGCACCTTCATGTCGCGATCCTCGGCGAGCCGCGATCGGAACGTTCCGCGCGATTCACTGAACTTTCCCTGCACGATCGCAACGTACACGCGATCCGCTTTGTGATCGGCGAACTGCTCCTGCAGACGATCGCGCGCATGCGTGGTCTTCGCGAACACCAGCACGCCCGACGTATCGCGATCGAGGCGATGCACGTGGTGCACTTCACTGCTCGCGTACGTGGTGAGAAATGTTTCCACCGTCTCGTGTCGCACGCGATCGTCCGGAACGCTGAGCAATCCCGCGGCTTTGTCGACGACGATCACGTCGTTGTCTTCATAAAGGATGCGAATGCGCGGATCGAGCTTCTCGCTCTTCGTGGCCACGCTCACATGCTCGTTGTCGCCGAGCTCGCGCTTCGCATCGCGTTCCGGCGCGCCGTTCACGCGCACGCGGTCGTTTGCGAGCAACTGTCGCAGCGTCGTTTTGGATGAATCGGGAAAGAGCGACTGCAGAGCTTCCAGCACCGTGCGAGACATCGGCGGAAGCTATCACTGAAATTGTGACCTGCATTACTGCCTTCCATCCCTACGGCTAGTAGATTAGTTGCATCCGCTCCCAAAAACCTTTTGCACCCGGACGGCGTTTCCGGAGGAGGTAT
>JBQCJC010000059.1:0-2903 GCA_051953135.1 Thermoanaerobaculia bacterium
GACGAGTAGAACTTGAGCGCGCGGCCGCCGGTGGTCGTTTCGGGATTCCCGAACATGACACCAATTTTTTCACGAATCTGGTTGATGAAAATCATGCACGTTTTTGACTTCGCAAGGATGGCTGTTAATTTGCGCATCGCTTGCGACATTAATCGTGCCTGTAAACCTACATGAGAATCACCCATCTCGCCTTCGAGCTCCGCGCGCGGCACGAGGGCCGCAACGGAGTCGACGACGATGACGTCGATGGCGCCGGAGCGCACGAGCACTTCCGCGATCTCGAGGGCCTGCTCACCCGAGTCCGGCTGCGAGACGAGAAGATTGTCGACGTCGACGCCGAGCTTCTTGGCGTACTCGGCATCGAGCGCGTGCTCGGCGTCGATGAATGCCGCGAGGCCGCCGGCGCGCTGCGCTTCGGCAATGATGTGCAGCGAGAGCGTCGTCTTACCGGACGATTCCGGTCCGAAGATCTCGACGATGCGGCCGCGGGGAACGCCGCCGACGCCGAGCGCAGCATCGACGCCGATCGAGCCGGTGGAGATCGCGCTGATCGCGGCGAACTCCTTGGCGCCGAGGCGCATGATCGAGCCTTTGCCGAACTGGCGCTCGATCTGCGAGAGCGCGGTTTCGGCGGCTTTTAGTTTGTCGTTGGGTACGTTGGCCATGCCTGCTCCTTCAGTGATTTTCAGAGTAGCGGCGCCGAGGAGAGGCGCGGGAATGAGGAAGTCGCGTGGGTCATCGGTGTGGTGCGGCGAGTGTACGATGCGTTTTCGAAGACGCGCAAGAAAACGCCCTTTTCCACGGGTTTTCGCGTGAATTTTCTACAACAGGGAGACTCCGGTGAAGCTTTCCGCTTTTTTGTTGATGTTCCTGACGCTCACTTCATGCGCGGCATCGCAGTCCGCTGCACCGGCCACTCCATGGACGCTCGAGATCACGACGAGCGGCGGACTCACCGGTCGCGGCAACGGCTCCACATCCATCTCCTCCTCGGGCGCAATCACGATCACGACGATCGCGAACAAGTCGTGTTCGTTCGATGCGAGTGCAGACGAGTTGCGGCGATTCACATCGTTGCTCGCGGACGCTCGCACCGATGCATGGAAAGAAAATTACGCGCCCGAGAATCCGTGCTGCGATCGCATCGAGTACGCGCTGACGTATGACGCGGCGGGCGCGGTGAAGAAGGTGACGTGGGTCGATGATCCGTTGCCGATGCCGAAGGATTTGAAAGGGATCATCGAGGCGATGCAGTCATTGCGCGCGACGCACGCGTGTCAGTAGCGCGTCGTGCACCTTTCGCAAATCCTCCACGAATCTCTCGCGTTCCAACACGCGCGCTTCATCACTCGGCGCGCGCAAAATCGAGGATGGATGCACCGTCGCGGTCACGAACTCCGCGAGCGCTGATTCAACGAACTGTCCGCGCTGCGTGGTCACGCGAAACTTCGGACCAATCACTGCCTGCGCTGCGGTCGCGCCGAGACAAACGATCATGCGCGGCTGCACGACTTTGATCTCCGCTTCGAGCCACGGTCTGCACGCGGTGATCTCCACCGCGTTCGGCTTCTTGTGAATGCGTCGTTTGCCGCGCGGCTCCCACTTGAAGTGCTTCACGACATTCGTGACATAGACGGTGTTGCGATCGATGCCGGCTTCTTCGAGCGCGCGATCGAACAGTGCGCCTGCAGGTCCGACGAACGGTCGTCCGACGAGATCTTCCTTGTCGCCCGGTTGTTCGCCGATGAACAGAATCTGCGACGACGATTTGCCTTCACCGAATACGGTCTGCGTGCCGGTGCGCCACAGATCGCATGCTCTGCAATCGGCCGCAGCCTCGCGGAGTTTCGGCAGCGATGGGCGCGGCGGAACGAGCGGCGCCGCGGTCTGAGTGGGGACTCGCATGCAATCAGAAAGCGCGCCACAATGCCGCATGCGCAATACTGCCGTCCTTGCCGTTCTCCTGATTGCCGTTACTTTTAGCGCCAGCGCGCAACTCGAATCGGACCCCGCGTATGGTCTCTCCTCGGACTTTCGTTCGTGGCTCAGCGCGAACGGCTACAGCTCGTACGACTTCGTGCGCAGCGACGTGCCGGGCGGCAGCTACGGCGGACGCACGTTCGCAGGACAGACGGTCGTGAATCAGCCGGTGATCTTCATTCACGGCAATTCCGACTCGGCGATCGGCACCGGCGCCGCGGGATCGACCGGCTGGCGCGCCTCGATCGAGTACTTCAAGTCACAGGGCTACACGTCCGCGGAGTTGTACGCGACGACGTGGGGTCCCGCGAATGCCGCGCTGTCGGCGCAGCAATATCACTCGAAGCCGTATCTCACGCGGCTGCGCGCGTTCGTGAATGCGGTGAAGGCGTACACCGGCGCGACGAAGGTCGACATCATCACGCACTCGATGGGCGAGACGTTAGGCCGTAAGATCATCAAGGGCGGCACCGGTAACGATTCGCTCAACGGCGGCAGCTACAACCTCGGCAGCGCTCTCACGTCATCCGTCGATACGTTCGTCGGAATCGCGGGCGCGAATCGCGGCCTCACCGCGTGCTACTTGTCCGGACCTTCGACGCCGACGTGCGGCTCGACGAATGGTTTTTATCCCGGATATCTCGTCGGCGCGTTCGGACCGTACGGCGTGTCGTCATTTCTCGTCGAGCTCGCGAACGCAAGTCACTACGAAGGCTCGTATGTGTATTCGATGTGGTCGAGCGCGGATGAAGTGATCGGCTACGGCACGATCGTGTACGGCGAATCGACGTGCCGCATTCCGGGACAGAACGGCGAAAAGACGTTCAGCGGATATCCGTACGGACACTTCGGTGTGAAGGATCAGACCGGGTACTACCAGTTGCGAATGGTGAAGTATCACGCGACGAATTAGAAAGTGGAGC
>JBQCJC010000060.1:0-7181 GCA_051953135.1 Thermoanaerobaculia bacterium
ACGCGTTCCTGCGGTTTAGAACGGGGAACTAACTAAGGTGGAGGGGGGGGGGGGGGGGCGGGCGCCCCGGGGCGGGGGGGGGGGGGGGGGCGCCCCCCCGCCCCCCCACCACACGCACCACCCACAACACACCACGCCCCCGCGCGGCGGGGCTGGGGCGCGGGGCCGCCCCCCCCCCCGCCCCTCCACTCACTCGTATCGCAGCGCTTCTACCGGATCGAGCTTCGCGGCTTTGTACGCGGGGTAGATGCCGAAGAACAGTCCGATCGAGATCGAGACGATCAGGCCGACCATGATCGACCAGAGCGGGGTCGTGGTCGGGAGCAGTTCCATCGAGCGCACGATGAGTGCGATGCCGAGGCCGAGCGCGACGCCGATCGCGCCACCAATGCCGGACAGCGTCATCGCCTCGGTCAGGAACTGCTGCACGATGTCGCGTCGCACGGCACCGATCGCTTTGCGCAGACCGATCTCGCGCGTTCGCTCCGTCACGGACACGAGCATGATGTTCATCACGCCAACGCCGCCGACGAGCAACGCGATCGATGAAATGAAAATCATCGCCAGCGTGATGCCGCCGGTGATCGCGCGGAAGTTTCCGATCAGCTTGTCGGGCGTCATGATCCCGAAGTCGTTCGGCTTGTTGAACGGCACTTTGCGACGCGCGCGCAGCACCGCCGTGCCCTCTTCCACGATCTTGTCGACGAGCTTCGGATCCTTCGGCACCGTCGCGATGTTCACGCCGCGATCTTTCTTGATCTCCGGAAAGTGACTGTCGAACGTCGTGAGCGGCAGATAGATGTGCGAGTCTGTCGACTCGAACATCGACTGGCCCTGCTTCTCCATCACGCCGATGACCATGTACTTGCGTCCCGCGATCGCAACGGTGCGACCGATCGGATCGCGCATAGGGAAAAGAGACTCGGCGATCGAATGACCGATGACGGTCACCGGTGCGTTGCGACGCACGTCGGAATCGCTGAAGAAACGTCCCTCGCCTACGACGTGATTGTTCGCGATCGGATACGCGTCGGTGGTGCCGATGAGCGCATCGGGCGTCGCTTCTTTTCCTTCGATCACGACATCGATCGACGGACCATCCCCCGAAAAAATGTAGCGCTCCGGCGAGACCGCGAGCATCGACGGGCATCCCGCCTTGAGCGCGAGCGCATCTTCGTACGTGAGGTTCTTGCGCGTGCGTTGCGATTCGTCGCGATCGCCGGGGCCGAACTGCGGATCGAATTTCTGGAACTGCACGAGCGTCGCGCCGAACGACTGGAACGACTTCACGATGCTGTTGTTGAAGCCCTCGATGATCGAGACCATCGAGATGACGGTGGTGACGCCGATGACGATGCCGAGCACGGTCAGACCGGAGCGCAGTTTGTGCGCCTTCAGCGCGGTACCGGCGAAGCGAACGTTCTCGCGTGCAGCGATGAGGAAGTTCTTCATCTCGATTTACTCGAAGCGCAATGCTTCCACCGGCGGCAGTTTCGACGCGCGCCACGCGGGGAACACACCGGCGAGCACGCCGGTGACGACGGAGATCAGAAGTCCGGAAATGATGAGCGATGGCTTGACGAGCGTCGGCATGGGGCTGACCGTCGAGATGATCTTCGCGATGGTCATACCGAGGAGCACGCCGAGCATGCCGCCGCCTAACGAGAGCAAAACAGCCTCGGTGAGAAACTGCCGTCGAATGTTCGATCGCGTCGCGCCGATCGCGCGTCGCACGCCGATCTCGCGCGTTCGCTCGACGACCGACACGAGCATGATGTTCGTGATCACGATGCCGCCGACGACGAGCGAGATGCCGCTGATCAGAATCATCAGCGAGAACAATCCCGCGGAGATGTTTTTCCACAACATCTGCAGCGCCTCGGCGGTGACGGTCGAGAACGGATCCTCGGCGCGGAACGCGGTGCGACGGCGTCCGCGCAAAATCACGCGCACATCGTCCATCGACGCTTCGACGCCCGGCACGCCGTTCTTCGCTTTCACGAAGATGTCGAGGCTGTTGCGGCTGCCGAATTTCTTCTGCCACGACGTGATCGGCAGGTAGAGGATCTTGTCCTGATTCTGTCCGAGGACCGAGCCCTGCTTGCGCAGCAGACCGATGACGCGCATCGGCTGATTGGCGACGCGAATCGTGCGTCCGATCGGATCGAGCTGGCCGAACAACTCCTCACGAACGTCCGAGCCGATTACGACGACCAGCGCCGAGCGTTGCTCTTCCGTCGGCGTGAAGAAACGCCCCGTTTCGAGATCGAGATTCTGCAGCTCGGACATGTTCGACGTGACACCGGCCGTGCGCACGCCGCTCAGCGTCTGCGCGTTGCGCTTCACCGCTTCGCGGCGGCCTAACGACGCGCCGGTCATCGCGCAGAGTCCGCAGCGCTCGCGCACTGCTTCGAAATCGCGTCAGTCGATCGGCTTGCGCTTCACGGCTTCGAGCCACTGCTCGCGGCTGGTGATGATGCCGAACTGCGTCACGGCATACACATCGGGATTGAGATCGAAGACTTTCTCGGAGATGTAGTTGTTCAGTCCCGAGATGATGGCCACGACGGTCACAACCGTCATGACCCCGATGATCACGCCGAGGAGCGTGAGGAAGCTGCGCATCTTGTGCGCGCGTAGAGCGTTCGCCGCTATCCGAAACGTTTCCATCGAGCGTGCGTCCTACGCCTTCTTCTTCTCGTCGTCCTTCTTCTCTTCCTTCTGCTCGCGGATCTTCGCGCCGTCTTTCAGGTCGCGCAGCGCGCGGAAGGGGCCGGTGACGATCTCCTCGCCGGGCGTGAGACCTTTCGTGATCTCGATGCTCGCCTCGCCGGTGAGACCGGTGGTGACCGGAACGAACGTCGCCTTGCCCGCGCGATGCGCGTAGACGCCTTCTTCGTCTTCCTGCTTCCCTCCGGCCTTACCGGTGCCCGGCTTCTCGCGCACGACGAGCGCCTGCAGCGGAATCGCCGTCACTTTGTCGCGCGTACCGGTGATGATGTCGGCCGACGCGGAGAAGCCCGGACGCACGCCCGACGGCGGATTTTCGAGCTGAATCTTCACCTCGAAATTCACGGCATCCGCGCCGCCGGTGGCCGACGGAATCGGACTCGAGCCGACTTCGGTCACGAGGCCGTTGAACGTCTTGTTCGGATACGCATCGATCGTGACCGTGGCGCGCTGGCCGACTTTCACGTTCGGGATGTCGGTCTCGTCGACTTCCATCACCGCTTCGACGACGCTCATGTCGGCGATGGTGAGGAGTTTGGTGCCGGGATTGTTCATCGTGCCGATGACCGCGACTTCGCCTTCTTCGACGGGAAGCGCGGTGATGACGCCGCTCATCGGCGCGGTCATGGTCGTCTTCGACAGCGTGTCGCGAGCGGCGGCGACGTTCGCCTGCGCCTGCTGGATGCGCTGTTCGATCGCGGTGAGGCTCGCGCGCTGCGATTCAACCGCGGTGCGCGCGCGATCGAGCTCTGCGGCAGGGATGATGCGCTGCTCGAAGTTCTTCCGCGCTCGGTCATACGTCAACTGCGCCTCGGCGAGATTCGCGCGAGCGGCATCACGATCCGAGTGCAGCGCGCGCATCGATGCGGCGGCGCCTTCGGCGGACGCGGCGAGCTGCTTCTGATCGATCTGCAGCAGGAACGCGCCCTTCTGCACGACATCACCTTCGCGCACCGCGAGGTTGACGATCTGGCCCATGACGTTCGCGGAGAGATCGACTTTGCGCTTCGCGTCGATCTTCCCGTTCGCCGAGACCTTGCTGACGAGGTCCATTCGTTCGACCTTGCCGAACGTGACGGGCGTGCCCTCTTTGCCCTTGCTCGCGATGCTGCCTGCAGTGATGCCGCCAATCGCCAGGATGACGACGAGCGCAATGATGATCTTGGTCGTGCGTTTCATGCTGTGGCGTGTATACGAGGAAGTCGGAGAGAGGTTGCTTCGGAGCGCAGGCATCCTTCCTGCGCGACCTGGAAGATAGCCGTCCGGCGGGCTGGAAGCCCGCGCTCCGCTCCGTTTACTCCTTCGTCAATCCCGCTCTCCGTTTCAGCGCAAACCACTGTTCGCGCGCTTTCCAGAAGCGGCTCTGCTTCATCGCCTCGATCAACGCGAGCGCTTCGTTGCGCTGATGCACGACGATCGCAAACTGGTCGCTCAGCGCGGAGATCTCCGCATTCTTTACAGCGAATTGATGTTCGAGATCGCGAGCGCGTTCGCGCGCGACCTGACCGACCAAACCTTCGAGCGTCCCTAAATAAAGGATGCGCTCGTGACCTTCGCGTGAGAACGCGGAGATCGTGGCGACCTGATAGCGGAGCGAGCGCACGGACGCGAGCGGCACGACGAGCTCGAATCCTGACTCGAGACCGTTTGGATTGCCGAGGTATGTGGCGACATCGGGACGCGGCCCGAGATCGCACGTCGAGACGATCACCTCATCATCGAGCCGCAGTTCAACGCGATCCGCTTTCTCCATGACCGCACTCGCCCACCCGCCGATGCGCAAGGCATCGGGCGTCTGCACGAGCGAATCGACAAACCCTTTCGGCGTGCGACGCGGATGCGCGTTCTCGATCGGCGCGGGCGAGATGACGTAGACGTCCTGCCAGTCCGCAAGCGCGCGATGCAACCGCACGCACGCCCAATCGGCACCAATCGTCGCCACCTGCTGCCGCACGTAGTCTTCGGTCACCCACGTCGAACCGTAGTCCGCGAGATCGAGCACGCGGCTCTCGCTCGTCGTGACGAAGTGCAGTCCTTCGAATTTCTCCGGCGCAAGCGTCTCGTCATGCACGCTGAAAATCAGCAGGCCATTTGGCGTGAGCATTTCGGCCAGTCGGCGCAGCCATCCGGTGAACGTGCGCTCCGGCAGATGCGTGAAGAGCGATGCGACGAAGATGAGATCGTAGCGAGCGTCGACCTGCAGATCCTGCGGCAGGGTCGTGGAGAGAATCGTCTTCACGCCGAACTGCTCGGCCTGAAACTGCATCCCACCTTCGAGAATGTCCGCCACGGTCACTTCGTCGGCGATTCCTTCGTGCACGAGAAAGCGCGTGAGACGTCCGTAGCCGCTCGCGAAATCAAGCATCTTCTTCGCCGAGCCGCGCCACTTTGCGATGTGCCGCACGAGCTCGAGCTGCTCGTATCCGTTGATGAAATAGTTCGCTACCGCGCGGTCGCGATCCTTGTCGAAAAGATTGATCGCGAAATCGAGCATGTCGTCCCGCTCATCGACCGCGCGATTCAGCTCCCGCCACCGCGGCACGCGCGTGCGCAAGAGCGTATCGACCATCGGATGCGATTCATCAGGACCAAAGGCAAGCATTCGGCGCCGGACGTTAGCAGAAATTGAAAGTTGAAAATTGAAAATTGAAAAAGGTCGTCGCGGGGGAATGGGCGTCGCTTGTCGGGAGGGGATCCCTCGACTCCGCGCTTCGCGCTTCGCTCGGGATGACATGGTGCGTGACGCCGTAGCGCGCGCCGCCCTGTCATCCCGACCGAGCGAAGCGAGTGGAGGGATCCCCTCCCCACAGGCAACGCCCCTCCCCCGCGACGACCTTTTCAATTTTCAATTTTCAAATTTCCAGTAACCTCTCACGCCATGCGACTGAAGCTTGTCCTCGCCTCGCTCGCGTTCGCGAGCGCCCTCACCGCGCAATCCGTCGACGTCCCGAAACTCTTTCGCGATGTTCCGCTCATCGACGGGCATAACGATCTTCCCTGGCAGTTCCGCGAGCGCGTGAAGAATCAGCTCTCGCAACTCGACATCCGCAACGATCAATCGAAGCTCGAGAAGCCGTTGCACACCGACATCCCGCGACTCAAAGCCGGCGGACTTGGCGCACAGTTCTGGTCGGTCTACGTGCCGACGTCGATGAAAGGCAGCGACGCGGTGCAGGCGACGTTCGAGCAGATCGACGTCGTGCATCGTCTCGACGATCTGTATCCCGACACGTTCGCACTCGCGCTGACCGCGGACGATGTCGTCCGCATTCACAAATCGGGTCGCATCGCGTCACTGATCGGCGTCGAGGGCGGTCACTCCATCAACAACTCCCTCGGCACGCTGCGGCAGTTGTATCGCGCCGGCGCGCGCTACATGACGATCACGCACTCGGACAACACGGACTGGGCTGATTCCGCAACGGCGGATCCCCAGCACGATGGACTAACGGAGTTCGGCAAGACCGTCATCGGCGAAATGAATCGCCTGGGTATGCTCGTCGATCTCTCGCACGTCTCACCCGCGACGATGAACGACACGCTCGATGTCACCACCGCGCCGGTGATCTTTTCGCACTCGTCCGCGCGCGCGATCACGAATCATCCGCGCAATGTTCCGGACGATGTGCTGCAGCGACTCAAGACGAACGGCGGCGTGGTGATGGTGACATTCGTGCCGGGCTTCGTGAGCGAGAAGGTGCGTGAGTACGGCGCGATGCAGGATGCCGAGGAGACGCGGCTGAAGGCGCTTTATGGTGGGCAACCCGCCGAAGTGAAGAAACGCATGGGCGAATGGGAAGCCGCGCATCCGCGTCCGCGCGCAACCGTTGCGGACGTCGCCGATCACGTCGAGCACGTGATGAAAGTCGCGGGTGAAGATCACGTCGGCATCGGCGGCGATCTCGACGGCATCGGCTCGACACCGGTGGGACTCGAAAGCGTCGCCGATTACCCGAAGCTGTTCGAAGAGCTTGCACGCCGCGGCCACACGCGTACGCAACTCGAAAAGCTCGCCGGCCTCAACGTCCTGCGCGTGATGCGACAGGTGGAAGCGGTCGCGGCGAAGTTGCAGAAGGAAAAACCCGCGGATGCGTTGATTGAAGTGGTGGATAAGAAGTGAGTCTCCTGACCTGGCTCCAATCGCTCTTCTCCTCGAAAACGACCGTCACGCGCGAAGTCGGCCGCAACGAGCAGTGTCCATGCGGCAGCGGACAGAAGTTCAAACGCTGCTGCATGGAAAAGCTGTCGCGCCAACGTCGCGAGCAATGGATCAGCGCGGGCACGGGCGAGGTTCCGCCGAACGGACCTTCGAGCAATCCCGCGGCCAACGCAATCCATCGCGCGAACGCGTATCGAACGCCCAAGGGATAATCCTCGCCCCAACTTCGTTCCCCCGACAACCGACAACCGACAACCGACTACCCCCTCACTTGGCACATCCCTCGCCTACT